>NZ_CANCWK010000003.1:0-90799 GCF_947381495.1 Limosilactobacillus galli
ACCAATTTCCATGTGGGCTACTGTAAAGCCGTACTTATTGGCAATTTCCCGGACTTGCTCCCGGAAGACCGCTTCAACGTGTCCTTTCAGCACTTTGTTACGGTACTTAGTACCCCAGATCAAATGGTAATTCAAATTATAGACGGATGTCCGTCCATACGTAAGTCTATTTGTATCTTTCATATTAACTATTATATCATATCTTACCGTAACCATATGCACTACGTGTAAAACAGAGGGGCAATTCATCACGTCCTTAAAAGAACGTGTTTCCTTGCCCACTTTCAAAAACGACCCGGATGAGTCATCCAGGTCGTTTAATAGTTTGATCTTAGCCTTCAAAAGCCTTCGTCAATGGTGGAACCACTTGCTTCTTCCGGGAAACAACACCAGGCAGGTTCATCCGCTTGTTGTCACCAAGCTTGTGGCCGAATGCTTCTTCAACCTTGTCAGTGTCGTCACCAACAACCAGCAGTTCGGAGTCGCTGTTCAGGATGTTCGTAGCAATCAGGATGAAGAGCTGGTAGCCATTGGCGTCCATCAGTTCGTGCATTTTCTTTTCCAGATCGGCTTGCCGCTTGAAGACATCGTCCAGTTCAACGGCATTTACTTGGCCGATCCGCATCTTGGTGCCGCCGAGTTCAAAGGTCTTGGCATCGCCATCAACAATGGTAGCGTCGTCCTTGGCGTCAACGTTGGCACCAGCCTTCAGCATTTCAACACCGTACTTCTCGTAGTCATCCACACCGGCAACCTTAGCCAGGTACTTAACGGCTTCCCGGTCATGGTCAGTGGTCGTTGGGGAGTTGAGCAGCAGGGTATCGGAAATGATAGCAGAAAGCATCATTCCGGCCAGGTTAGCAGGAATATCAATGTGCTTTTCTTGGAACATTTCCGTCAGGATCGTGCTGACACAGCCGTAAGGGCGCAGGGTTGCCCACAGTGGCTGGGCCGTGTTGAAGTTAGCCAGACGGTGGTGGTCAACCAGGTGCGTAACCGTCACCTTGTCGATGTCGCTGACACTCTGTTGTGGTTCGTTGTGGTCAACCAGCATTACCTTGTCGACTTCGTTCGCAACCGTCTTAACCACCCGGGGTGCCTTCATCCCGAACTTGTTCAGGGCAAACTTGGTTTCATCGTTTGGTTCGCCAAGGGCAACCGCCTCGGTCTCGTAACCCAATTGGTTTTGAAAGTATGAGAACGCCATCGCCGCTGTGATCGCATCAGTATCCGGCTTTTGGTGTCCAAAAACTAACTCTTTATCCATAAAAGATTCCTCCTGTTTGTTCACATTTTGCACCGATCCATTCCGTGCGTGAACCAGTCTCTAATAGTCATTTTATCATGAAGCCGGCAAACGTGCACAGCTTTCTAGCGGTTTGTCAGATATTCTTTAAGAACCGCCCACATCTCCGCGTGCTGTTGATTGAAGAAGTGCGGGGATTCGTGTAGGCCAAAGTACCGCGTCCTAACCGTCTCGCTCGGCTTAATCGGGTACTGGCGAGCAGTCGTACGCCTGACCAGGTAGAAGGCATTGACGGGCTGGACCACATCCCCATTCGGGTAGGTGTAGGTATCGTGATCCAGGATCTTCAGCAAGCGCTGCGGCTCAACTGCAATTCCCGCATCCTCCTTGAACTCGCGAACCACGGTCTGTTCAAACGTCTCGCCAAACTCCATATAGCCGCCAGGGAAGCCCCAGTCACCGGTGTCAGCCCGTTCCTGAAGCAGCACCGCTTCCTGCTCATTCACCAGGGCACCGGATGCGCTGGTCATGATCAGCGGCTGGTGCCCAACCAGCTGCCGAATTTTTCTAATGTACGCCATTTTCGCCCTCCTCATCCTGCAACTCAGCCGTAGCGGCAAAGAAGCGGTCCACGCTGGCCTTATACACAATTGCCAATGCCAGGTGGTGCAGCATCTTCTGCTGGTCGGTCCGCACGTTCGGAAAGGAAGCGGGCTGGCCGGCAAAAACCACTTGAACCGCCGCCTCCAACTCCTGGCAGAAGTAGTCGTAGGCCTCGGCCCGGCTAAAGCGGCTGTTCTGCTGGATCCGCACAGCAACCCGGAGGTCCGCCAGGGGCAGGACGTTCTTGGCAACCGCGATGAACACCAAATCTGCCAGCTGCTCCTGACCGTACAGTTTCTTGACTGGCCGTTCGATCAGGTGGTGCTTGACGTAGTTGCTCACCATGGCACTGGTCAGCCGGACATCTTCCAACGGCGCCAATTGCTCGTTCAGGTAGTCCGTCGTCTGTTCCAGGTATAAGCCCAGAGCGGGCAGCTCCGTGTACCTCGGCAGGTGCAGCAAGAGCTCATGTGCTTGTTCCATACTCATTCCTCATTTCATCGCCTGTTGGCACTTAGTTAGCTGCGCTCGGGGTCTCTTGCAGGATGTTGGCCTTCTTGAGTCGGATTTTGACCGGGGTCCCCTGGGTATCGGTATCAATGACGAAGGTCCCGTTTGACTTCACCGATCCCAGGTGGTGGTCATTGACCGCAATGTCCTGGAACATCGGCCGGTCGGTGATCACCTCAAAGTTCCCGGCAAAGTCGGCGTCGTATGCCAAGAAGTCCGCAATCCGGTGCGGGTTCCGCTTTAGCCGGTGCAATACCAGCTCGCCCCGCCGCGAACGGGCCCCGACTGCAATCTCATCGAGCGGCATCTCCTTGAATGCCCCCCGCTGGGTGATGGTAGCGATCCGCTGGCCATCCGTGACCAGGGCAAGGTCGGCCATGACATCATCGTCCTTCAGGTTGATTGCCCGCACACCAGTTGTTCGGATCCCCGTTACCGGAACGTCCGCCACGTCAAAGCGCACGGCGTACCCATCGCGGCTGATCGCCAGCAGAGACTGGTTCTTGTCGGCCGGTTCATAGTAATCGACGTTCACCAGCCGGGCCGCCGCACTCTTCAGTTTAATGGCCACACTGGCATGGCTCCGGTACCGTGAACCGGGCTGGTAGTCGGTGAAGGCCGACTGCTTGACCTGACCGTCGCTGGTCCCCATCAGGAAAGTGCCTGGCAAATCGAGACAGTCAAACAACATGGCCTTGATGATCTCCTCGTCATCAGCCAGCCCGATCGTCTGCGAAATATGCTCCCCAGTATCCTTCCACCGGGCATCGGCAATCTCGTGAACCGGCCGGTAGATGACGTGCCCCAGATTGGTAAACATGAACAGGTGGGCCAGGGTGGTTGTCTGTTCGATCAGCAGCGGGTAGTCGTCCTCCCGCAGGCCGTTCTCATCCAGGGCCGAGGCCTTAAACGAGCGCAGGCTGCTCCGCTTGATGTAACCGGCATGAGAAACCAGGACAACCACATCCTCCTTGGCCACCGTGACCTTGGTATCGACCTCCAGCTTTTCAACCTGGTCTTCGATCTTGGTCCGCCGCGGGTTGCCAAATTCCCTCTTGATCGCCCGCATCTCCTTGCGCAGGACGGTCGCCAGCTCATGGTCGTCATTTAAGATCAACTGGAATTCATCAATCTGCTTGTTCAGCTTAGCCTGCTCATCACGCAGCTCGGTGACATCCGTATTAGTCAACCGGTACAGTTGCAGGGTGACAATCGCCTCGGCCTGCTCTTCGGTGAACTGGTACTGGTCAACCAGATTTTGCTTGGCATCCTTGCGATTCTTGCTGGCCCGGATGGTCTTGATGACCTGGTCGAGGATCGACAGGGCCCTGATCAGCCCTTCAACGATGTGGAGGCGGCGCTGGGCCTTCTGCAGGTTGAACTGGGTCCGTCGCCGGATGACCTGCTTCTGGAAGGCCAGGTAGGAGGTCAGAATGTGCTTCAATCCGACCCGCATTGGCCGCTGGTCATCGATGGCCACCATGTTGAAGTTGTAGTTGATCTGCAGGTCCGTGTTTTTCAGCAGGTAGTTAAGGACCCCCTGGGCATTGGCACCCCGTTTGAGTTCGATGGCAATCCGGAGGCCGCTCCGGTCGGTCTCATCACGGGCCTCCGCGATTCCCTCAACCTTCTTGGCCAGGCGGAGGTCATTGATCCGCTTGACCAGCTGGGCCTTGTTGACCTCATAGGGAATCTCGGTGACGTTGATCTGCTGGCGCCCGCCGCGCAGGGTTTCAATATCAGTTTTGGCCCGGACAACAATCCGGCCCCGCCCCGTCTGGTAGGCCTTCTTAATCCCGTCGACCCCCTGAACAATTCCGCCGGTTGGAAAATCGGGGCCCGGGATAAACTCCATCAGCTTATCCAGGCTGGCATCCGGGTGGCTGATCAGGTAGATCAAGGCATCCAAGACCTCCCCCAGGTTATGGGTGGGGATTTCAGTCGCGTACCCGGCAGAGATCCCCGTGGCCCCGTTGACCAGCAGGTTCGGGATCCGCGCTGGCAGCACCGTCGGCTCCTTCTCGGTATCATCAAAGTTCAGGGTCATCTCGACCGTATCCTTATCGATGTCCTGGAGCATCAGGCCAGCAATCTTGCTCAAACGGGCTTCGGTATACCGCATCGCTGCCGCCGGATCCCCGTCCATTGAACCGTTGTTCCCGTGCATCTCAACCAGGGGTTCCCGCAGCTTCCAGTCCTGGCTCAACCGAACCAGGGCCTCGTAAATGGAGCTGTCCCCATGGGGGTGGAAATTACCCATGACGTTTCCGACCGACTTGGCCGACTTCCGGAAACCCTTGTCATAGGTGTTGCCATCCTTGTTCATGGCAAACAGGATCCGCCGCTGAACCGGTTTTAGGCCGTCGCGAATGTCCGGCAGGGCCCGCTCCTGAATGATTGATTTTGAATACCGACCAAAACGGTCACCCATGATCTGCTCGAGTGACATGGTCTCTACTTTAGCGCTCTTCACAAAAACGCATCCTTTCTATTCATAATTACAAAAAGAAAGAGACCGGGCAATTACTCAGTCTCATTACCGCTGGTCCTAGTTAGCCGTTCAAGCGGCCCTTGTTTTCAACCAGCTTATCGGACTCCTGGTCATCACTGAGGGTGAACTGGACATTCTTTTCGATCCAGTCCCGCCGCGGTTCAACCTTGTTCCCCATCAGGGTAGTGACCCGCCGCTCGGCCAGCTCGGCATCCTCGATCCGTACCCGAATCAGGGTCCGGGTTTCCGGATTCATTGTGGTCTCCCACAGCTGGTCGGCGTTCATTTCACCAAGTCCCTTGAAGCGCTGGAGTTGGGCCCCCTTGCCCATCTTCTTGGTCAGGCTGGTCAGCTCATCATTGGTCCAGGCATAGGTGATCTTGGTCTTAGCGCCCCGGCCCTGTTGAAGCCGGTAGAGCGGTGGCAGGGCAATGTAGATCTTGCCAGCCTCGATCATCGGCCGCATGTACTTGTAGAAGAACGTCAGCAGCAGGATCTGGATGTGGGCTCCGTCATCATCGGCATCCGTCATGATGATGATCTTGTCGTAGTTGGAATCTTCAACGTTGAACTCGGAGCCGGCCCCCGCACCGACCGTGTAGATGATCGTATTCAGCTCCTCGTTTTTCAAAACATCATCCAGCTTGGCCTTCTCGGTATTGAGAACTTTCCCACGCAATGGCAAGATGGCCTGGTACTTACGGTCCCGGCCCTGCTTGGCACTCCCACCGGCCGAGTCCCCTTCGACTAAGAAGAGCTCGTTCTTCTTGGCATTCTTGGACTGGGCGGGAGTCAGCTTGCCGGAGAGGTTGCGCTCCTTCTTGCTCTTTCGCTTGCCGCCGCGGGCCTGGTTGCGGGCCTTGCGGGCGGCTTCCCGGGCTTCCCGGGCCTTGAGGGACTTCTTGATCAGCATCTGGGCGAAGTCGCCATTTTCCATCAGGGCATAGTTCAGCTGTTCACTGACAATCCCATCGACAATCTTCCGGGCCTCGGGTGTCCCTAGCTTATCCTTGGTCTGGCCTTCAAACTGCAGGAGGCGCTCCGGAATCCGTACGGAAACTACGGCGGTCAGGCCCTCACGCACGTCGCTCCCCTCCAGATTCTTGTCGTTAGCCTTGAGGAGGCCGACCCGCTTGGCATACTCGTTGAATGTCTTGGTCCAGGCGCTGCGGAAACCTGCTTCATGGGTCCCGCCGTCCGGTGTCCGGACGTTGTTGACGAAGGAGAGGAGGTTTTCAGAATAGCCATCATTGTACTGGGCAGCAACTTCAACCTCGACCCCGTCCTGCTTGCCGTCAAAGTACAGGATCTTGCCCAGGGTATCCTTGCCCTCATTGAGGTAGGACACGAACTCCTGGATCCCATCCTTGTACTGGAACACGTCCTGCTTCTCCTGACCCGGCCGCTTGTCGGTCAGAACAATCTTGATCCCCTTCAGCAGGAAGGCCGACTCGCGCAGGCGGTTGGCAAGGGTGTTGTAGTCGTAAACGGTGGTGGTGAAGATCGCCGGGTCCGGCTTGAATGAAACGGTCGTCCCGTTCCCATCCCTGGTCTTACCCAGCTTCTTCAGGGTGCCGACCGGGTGGCCGCCATCCTTGAAAATCTCCTGATAGCGCTGGTGGTCACGAACAATCGTCAGTGTCAGGTGCGTCGACAGGGCATTGACAACGGAGGCCCCAACCCCGTGCAGCCCGCCGGACGTCTTATAGCCATCCGCCTGGCCGAACTTGCCGCCGGCATGGAGCACCGTCATGATCACTTCCGGGGTTGGCTTCCCGGACGCGTGCATCCCGACCGGCATCCCCCGGCCGTGGTCCTGAACCGTGATGGCATTATCAGCTTCGATCGTGACGCTGATCTCGTCTCCGTATCCCGACAGGGCCTCATCGACGGCATTGTCGACAATTTCATAAACCAGGTGGTGCAGTCCGCGGGCATCGGTCGACCCGATATACATCCCCGGCCGCTTGCGCACTGCCTCCAGGCCCTTCAAAACCTGGATTGAAGAATCATCATATTTTACTTTCTTTGTGGTCACAAAATGACCTCCCATAACACAATTAGTAGCGTATTAAACATATGTTCGATAAAATATTCTAGCATTGCCATTCAGCGAACGCAAATCATTTTTGCCAGTAAATCGACACAGCAGATACATATGAATAATACTCAAAACGAAGCCGTTTCGCAAATCAGAATTATAATCACCGCAAATCCAGGTGACACAAGTCGGGGTTTCATGCTATCCTTGATGAGCAATAATGCAATGAGATTGAGGAGTAAAAATTAAATGACATTCAAAATAATCGTCATGATTATCGTGGCCTATTTGCTGGGGTCCATCCCCTCGGGGCTCTGGATCGGTAAGTACTTCTACCACAAGGACATTCGGCAGCTGGGCAGCGGTAACATCGGTACAACCAACACTTTTCGAACCCTGGGGCCCAAAGCCGGCGTGGTCGTCCTCGTCATAGACATTCTAAAGGGGACCCTGGCGGCCTGCCAGCCCTACTTCTGGGGAGTCAGTGCCAGCGTCAATCCCCTTCTGATCGGGATCTTTGCCTCCCTGGGTCACACCGTTTCCATTTTTGACAACTTCCACGGTGGCAAGGCCGTCGCTACCAGTGCCGGGATCCTGCTGGCCTACAACCCGCCCCTGTTTGGAGTCGCCTGCCTGATCTTTATCGGCACCCTCCTTCTGACGAGCATGGCCAGCGTGGCCAGCATCATCGGGATCACCTCCATCTTCATTATCGCACTGTGCGAACACGACTGGATCCTGTCCCTGGTGGCCGGGATCCTGACCGCCGTAGTCCTCAACCGGCACAAAAGCAACATCAAACGGATCCTGGCCGGGAAGGAATCGATGGTTGACTTTGGGCTGGGCCACTACCTGCGCCAGCACCATCAAAATAACAAATAACAGTCCGCAAGATGGACTGCCTAAAGCTAAAGCGCCGTTCGGAATTCTCAATTGAACTTCGAACGGCGCTTTTAATTTGGGCCGGACTGTTTTTTAGAATGGCCGGATGCTGAAGTGATATTGCGCACTCTGCTGCGGAGCCAAGCGGTGCATATCCTGCTTGTGAAGGAGCCGCCCGTCCGCATTCAGGTTATCGGCAATTCCCCACCATGGTTCGATACAAACGAAGTCCGCCTGGGCCGGGTATGCTGACCAGACACCGACGTACTGGGTGCCCTGAGTTGTTACCGTCACCCCGTGTTGACTTGCTGGATCAGTCAGGGTGGCCGCAAAATTGCTCCCGGCGGTCTTAAAGATCACGGCATCATTCTCAAAGGTCTGGTGGTTAAGCGCCAGCGGCTGGTGCATATCAATCAGCTGGGGATGGTTGGAATCGTTGTAAGCCCCCTTGAGGACAACCCGGGAATATGTCTCCGCAGGCTGAACGTTTAATTGAACTTTGCCGGTATCCAGGGGCATATTGAAGCCCGGGTGAGCCCCAATCGCGTAGATCAGCGAATGCTCGGCCGCTGGGTTTTTGACCGTATAGCTAACCTGCAATTGGTCGCCAGCCAGTTTCATCGTTACTTGCAGGCTGAAGGCAAACGGAAACGCCTTCCGGGTCTGCTCATCATCGTGCTGTTCGAAGGTCACCTGGTCAGCTTGCTGACTGATGACCGTAAAGCGCCGGTCGCGGGCAAAACCATGCTGGGTCTGATGGTAGGTTCGACCATCGAAGACGTACTGGTCATCCTTTAAGCGGCCGACAAAGGGAAAGAGAATTGGCGCCTGCCGTCCCCAACTGGCCGAATCACCCTGCCAGAGGTACTCGTGAGGATCACCGTGACGCTTAATGCTGTGTAGCTGAGCCCCCAGTTCGTTCACCTGTACCGTCAATTGATCATTCGTTAGTGTAATCATTGTCCGTCCCTCCAATTGTTAAGCGCTTATCATTAAGCCTATAAAAAAGTTCCTAACCACACCATAGCAGGTTAGGAAACCCCTTTCAATGATTTTTACTAGGTAAATTTAGTAAAAGTCAATTTAGTATTTTACTGTTTTACTTCTGAACGGCCTCTTGGTAGTCGCCATTTGGACAAACCACCTGCTTGCCGCCCTTGACCTTCTTCTCAACCAGAAAGTGGCCATCCTTTGGGCACTGCCGGCCAATCGGCTTGTCCCAGGAGACAAAGTCACAGTCCGGATAGCGTGAGCAACCGTAGAAGACCCGGTTCTTCTTGGACTTCCGTTCGACAACGGTCCCCTGGTGGCACTTTGGACAGGTGACTCCAGTATCCTTGACAATCGCCTTGGTGTTGCGGCACTTTGGGAAACGTGAGCAGGCGTAGAACTTGCCGTAGCGGCCCATCTTAACGACCATCGGCGCCCCGCAAATCTCACAATCCATCCCTGCCAGTTCATCGCGCATCTGGATCTTGTCGACCTTCTCTTCGGCGTCCTTGACCTCCTTGGAGAACGGCTGGTAGAAGCTATCGACCACCTTAATCCAGTTCTGCTTACCCTCTTCGACCTGGTCAAGCTCGCCTTCCACGTCGGCAGTAAACTTAGCGTTGACGATCTCGGGGAACTGCTGCTCAATGATCCGGTTGACGATCTCACCGAGTTCCGTCGGTTCAAAGTGCCGGGAAACCAGGCGAACATAATAACGCCGCTGGATCGTATCCAAGGTCGGTGCATAGGTCGACGGCCGACCGACCCCGTTTTGCTCTAGGGTCTTGATCAGGGCCGCTTCCGTGTAACGGGCCGGTGGCTGAGTGAAGTGTTGTTCCGGATTATCACTGACCATCTTGGCTGCGTCACCCTCGTCCAGGTCCGGCAGGAGGTTGTCCTTCTCCTCACCGCGCTTGTAAACCTTGGTGAAACCAGGGAACTTGACCTTGGAACCAGTGGCGCGGAAGTCCACGCCGGCCTGCTCCAGGTCAACGGTCATCGTATCGACTACCTGCGGCGTCATTTGACTGGCCACGAAGCGCGACCAGATCAGGCTGTAGAGTTTGTACTGGTCATTGGTCAGATATGGTTTCATCTCGGCCGGGGTCCGGTAGACAGATGTTGGCCGAATGGCTTCGTGAGCATCCTGAGCTCCTTCCGGCAGCTTCCCCTTAACCGGTTTGATGGCTGCATACTCGCCGCCGTACTTCTCATGGATAAACTGGGAGGCCTCGTGCTTGGCGATCGAGGCAATCCGGGTGGAGTCCGTCCGCATGTAGGTTATCAGCCCAACCGGGGCCCCCTGTTTGATGTCGATCCCTTCATAGAGCATCTGGGCCGCCATCATCGTCTTCCGGGTCCGGAAGTTGAGCTGCCGGTTAGCATCCTGCTGCATGGTGGATGTCGTGTACGGCGGTTGCGGCTGCCGCTTGCGTTCCTTGCGTACCACCTTGGTGATATTGAAGTTCTTCCGCTTATCCAGCTTGCCCAGAACGGCCTGAACATCATCATTATTGTGGAGGCGGACCTTCTTGCCGCCCTCACCGTAGAAACTGGCCTGGAAGCGGTCCTTGCCGTGGGCAAACTCAGCATCGATCGTCCAGTATTCCTCCGGCTTAAACTGCTTGATCTCATTCTCCCGCTGGATGATCAGGTTGAGGGCTACGGATTGGACCCGGCCGGCACTGAGCCCCTTCTTAACCTTCTTCCAAAGGATTGGACTGATGGAGTACCCCACCAGCCGGTCCAAGACCCGTCGTGCCTGCTGGGCATCGACCAGGTCCATGTTGATCGTCCGGGGCTCCTTGAAGGCCTCCTTGACCGCATCCTTGGTAATTTCGTTGAAGGTGACCCGGTTCTTTTGCTTGCCATCGAGTTTCAGGATGTTGGAGACGTGCCAGGCAATGGCTTCCCCTTCCCGGTCCGGGTCAGATGCCAGGTAGATGGCCTTGGCATTCTTCGCGTCCTTGCGCAATTCCTTAATGACATCCCCCTTGCCACGGATAGAAATGTAGTCAGGATGGTAGTTATTTTCAACGTCGACCCCCATCCGGCTCTTGGGAAGGTCGCGAATGTGTCCCAGGCTGGCAACAACCTTGTATGACCGACCCAGGAACTTGCCAATGGTTTTCGCCTTCGACGGTGATTCCACGATCACCAGATTTTTCTTTGGTTTAGCGCGCCGGGTAGTCTTCCGACGACTCGTCTTCTTTGTCTTGCTTGTCGTTGTTTTGGTTGCCATAAAGTCGGCTCCTCACGTTCTTATTAATTTCTCTTCTATTATTAGCCCATTTAACCATCATCTGTCAAATCAGAAAAGGCTTTTTTGAGAAATTAACGAAAAAAGACGCAATTAGGCAAATTCGTCAATCAAGTCCTGGGCCCGTAAAATTGGCTTAGCCCCGGCGGCGATCAGTTCATTGCAGCCCAACGACCGAATCGTATCAATACGGCCGGGAACGGCACAGACATTGCGGTTTTCATCCAAAGCTATGTTGGCCGTGATTAAACTACCACTACGCCGTTTAGCTTCCACGACCAGGAGCGTCTGGACCAAGCCAGCAATCAAGCGGTTTCGTTCAGGAAAACGATAGGCCAGTGGCGGCTCACCGCGGCCATACTCTGACAATACTAGGCCCCGGTTAGCAACCGCCTGTTGAAGCCACCGATTTTCAGTCGGATAATAACGATCGAGCCCACAACCGATAATGCCGATCGTCATTCCATCGTATTCCAGCGTGATCTGGTGACTTAATCCGTCAATGCCCCGGGCCAGCCCGCTGACGACCACCAGCCGGTGTTTAACAATCTCAGGAATAAAGCCACGTAAAACTCCCGCCCCATAGGAAGAAGCATCGCGGGCCCCAACGACTCCCAGACACGGTCTCTGCAGTAGGGTCAGGTTACCAGCATAAAACAGTACTAATGGTGGACAGAAGATCTCCCGTAGCGCTGCCGGATACTCAGAATCAACAATTGTAATATGAGGATAGCCCTGGTTTAAGTTTACGGCCCGGTCCAACTCTGGGCTCGCCCAATTATTCAATAGAGCGGTCTGGGCGCGTAGGGTGATTTGACAATGCTCCATCAGCCTTGGTAGGTCATCATAGCAATGTAACTGGCGGGCGCAACACCATAGGCGGTACTTTGCAACTCGGCCCAGACCACGACAAAGACTCAGTCGTAGTAAAAAAACACGTTCTCGTAGCATAAAAAGAACCTCCTACTAGATAAGTACGAGGTTCATTCTTAAATGCATTAAATTAATTCAAATAATCTTGAACAGGTCGGAACGACCGCCGGTGAATCGGGGTTGCACCATGCGCCGCCAGTCCCGCCAGATGCTCCTTCGTCCCGTAGCCCATGTTTTCAGCCAGACCATAACCCGGGTAGACCCGATCATAGTCCCGCATCAAATGGTCCCGGTATTCTTTGGCCACGATACTGGCCGCGGCCACACTGATGCTCTTCTGATCCCCCTTAATCAGGGTCGTCTGGGGAATGGCAATCTTGAGCGGAACCGCATCCACAATCAGGTGGTCGGGCCGGTGGTGGAGGTTGTTAACCGCCCTGATCATGGCGTCCTGCGTCGCCGCATAGATGTTCAGCCGGTCAATCGTCGCGCGGTCATTCACGGCAATGCTGACCTCCACCGCCTCGTTGACGATCTGGAGGTACAGTTGCTCCCGCTCATGCCGTGTCAATTGCTTGGAATCGGTCACCCCCACCAGGTCGAAGTCAGGACGAAGGATCACGGCACAGGTGACCACCGGACCAGCCAGCGGGCCGCGGCCGACCTCATCCATTCCGGCGACGTACCGACAGCCCTGCTGCCAAAGCGTCTCCTCATAGCGGAAGCGCTGGCGAAAAGCTGCCTGCGCCTCTGCCAGCCGGTCGAGGCGCCGGTAGAACTGGGCAAGGGCCTGCTGCACCCCCTTGCGCAAGTCCGCGGCCAGGGCTTGAACATACGGGTCGGACCGGTCTGTCAGCTGGCCGAGGTGCTCTCTGATCTGCTTAACTGTCTCACTCATTGATGCCCTCCGCATTCAGGTCCGCGGGCACTTCCATGGTGATTGGTCCCAGTTTGCCCTTCCGCAGGTCAAAGATCAGCCGCTCACTGGCCCGGTCGTAATCATCCCGGAAGCCCATCTTCTGCGTAATCGTCAAGAGCAGGTCCGGATCAGTCACTTCTTCTGCCAGGTCAGCAGCACTCAAGCGATAGCGTTCCTGCAGCTTCTCCGGCTGGTGCTCCCGCAGATAACGCAGGGCAAACAGGGCCACGTCGTCCTTCGGGTAGAGACTGTCCTTAATCGCCCCGCTCAGCGCCAGCATCTGGCCCTGCTTAGCACTGGCAAATTTGTGCCAGAGGACCCCCGGGGTATCCAGCAATTCCAACTCTGCTGAAGAGCGCAGCCACTGCTGACCGGTGGTGACCCCCGGCCGGTTACCGGTGACGGCAACGTTTTTCTTGACCAGGTGGTTCAGCAGGGTCGACTTGCCGACGTTCGGCACCCCGACACACATCGCCCGAATCGGCCGCTTCTTGAGCCCCTTGGCAGCCTCCTCCGCCATCTTATCGTGGAGGATCTCCTTGCTCTTGGCCGTTACCAGCTTAGCGACATTGCGCTGGCGGGAGTCGAGGGCCAATACCGGTTGTCCCTCCTCCTTAAAAAAATCCAGCCATTCTGCCAACCGCTGCTGGTCCGCCAGGTCGGTCTTGGTCATGATCAGCAGGCGGAGCTTATTCCCGGCTGCCAGGGCAACTTCGGGGTTCTGTGAGGAATACGGGACCCGAGCATCCACCAGTTCAAACACGATGTCGACCAGCGGCATCTGCTCGCGGATCTGCCGCAGGGCCTTCGCCATATGTCCAGGGAACCATTGAATCACTGCCATACTTATTGCCTCCTTAATTCATTGCGTCCAGGTACCGCTGCCAGGCCGTATCAAAGATGGTCATCGACGGCAAGTACTCAGCATTCTCTTCCAGGTATTTAGAAATCTCGTCAAAGTCGGTTGACTGCTTGGGAAAGCTGCTGTCCAGAAAGGCATTATTGGCAAACTGCTCTACCTCATCAGCGTCAGTCGGCTTGCGTTGGGTCATCAGATAACGGTAGAAACTATCACGCATGTTAAATTTCCTCCTAGTTATTAGTTGGGACGGTGATCAGGAAACGGAACCGGCCGTCTTCCATATTGATCTCCTCTGCCGAGTACTTCAGCGAACGGTGCTTACTGTAACGGTTCAGGTCGAGGAGCACCGTCTTCTTCTTGGCGTCAATTGAAACCCACTTGGGGATGTTGTAATTCTTAGCGATGTAACCCATCACGAACTTCAGCGGGATGTTCAGCTGGCCGACGGAAAGGCCCTTCGCCTTCAATAAGACGTTGCCTTCCTTGGTCATCTGGGGGATGAAGTTAATCGCAAAGCGGACCTTAACCCCCATAAACTTGGTGTCGCCAACCAGGGTAGCATACTTCTTGCCCACGATGAAGTGGTACTTGACCCGCTCCCCCTTCAAAAACTTATTCAGGTAGTTCGCCGAGAGGGCGTTGACCTGCTTGCGATTCAACGCGACCGTTAGCGACGTGTCGGCGGTCTGGACCGGTCGGCTCACCTCGGGTGCTAGAGCAGGGGCAGCCCCCCTATGCACCACCACGGCCCCGCTGATGATAATTGCCGCCAGCAGGACGAAGAAGGCCCACTTCCAACCGTTAAAACTCTTTTTCTCTGCTCTACTCATCTGTCTACCCCTTTACGTATTCCCAACTGTGATGGTGAACCATCGCCTTAAAAAGCCGCTGGGCAATGTGTTCATACCCAGTGTGATTGGGATGGAAGTTATCATCCGTGGAAATATAGTCGTTTAAGTTCTTATCCTTGTTATCCATTACCTTGATGGCCCGGGTTTGGTTAACCTTACCATGGTTGACCTTATCCTCTTCTGCTGCCAATTGTTGCCGCGCCGCCTTCGTCCGGTACTGACCGTATGACATCAGGTGGTCGATGTCAACAAAGTACATCCGGGGATAATTTCCCATCACCTGCCGGGTCGTCTTGTTCCAGTAACCGATGGCATCACTGATCGTCGTTGCATCTGGAAAGTAAGTGTAGAAGGGATTATAGATGCTCATCACAAAAATTGGGGCATGTGGATTCTGCTTACGAACGGCCGTGAAAAGCCGGTTCAGTTTTTTACGGTAGGTCCGGCTGGCGGTCTTAACCGCACCGCTGATCTGATCGGGCGAATCCAAAGCATCCGCCTCCAGCTTCTGCATCAGGTCATTGCCACCGACTGTCATCGTGATCACGTCGGCCTGACTGAGGTCCCGCCGAATCTGCTTCTGATTATTCAACCGGTCAAGGATCTGGTCAGACCGGTCCCCACTGACCCCGTAGTTGACGGTCGTCACCGTTGTCTTACGGTAGTGGTGCTCAATCTTTCCCTTGATAATCCCGACATAGCCGCCGTTATCGGTTTCATCCCCCTGACCATGGGTGAGCGAGTCACCGAGGGCCACCAGCTTGACGTGTTTACGCTCCACGTAGCGGGGACGATGCACTTGCACGCGTTCTGTCTGGGGACTGCGCGCACTGCTGTACTGATGCCATCCCCAGCCAGCCCCTAGTGCAACAATTACCACCAACACGGCTGCTAACCATCCTTTTTTCTTCACGGACAACACCTCTCCTTGGGATAAATAAAAGCGGCCGTTTTTCATGACCGCCAGATTTTTTATTTAATTTGGGCAAGAAAACACGACCTTTTAAGGAAGTGATGAATTGCCCACCTAGCGGCCGTCAGCCACCTTTTAAATTTTTCTATATAAATTTCACTTTTTCCCTTTAATCTCCTGTATCATTGGAGGAGATTAAAGGGAAAAAATGGTCAAAGTTCTAAAGGGCATTAAGTTGCGGTTATACCCTAATCAACACCAAGTAGATCAACTCTGGCAGATGTTTGGTAATAATCGCTTCGTCTGGAATCAAATGCTGGCCATGGCTAAGGAAGGCTATCGTAACAATCCTAGCAGTCACTTTGTAAACGAGTATGGTATGAATTACCTTTTAAAGCCGCTTAAACAAGAGTATCCGTTCTTGAAACAAAACGACTCTACCAGCTTACAGGTTGTTAACCATGACTTGGCGCAATCCTTTAAGATGCTCTTCAAACATCAAGGCGGTTATCCCCGCTTCAAAAGCAAATGGGCCATCAAGCAGTCCTACACTGGTCGGTCCATTTGTCAGGTAATCGCTAACCACCGGATGAAGTTGCCTAAACTAGGCAGTATTAGAACTAGCAAGACCGGTCGAGTAGCGGGATTAAAAATCAAACGTTACACGATCAACTATGATTCAACCGGCCGCTATTACCTGTCCTTACAAGTTGAAGTATCAGCGCCACAAGCTTTGCTCAAAACTGGCAAAAAGGTTGGACTTGATGTCGGGATTGCCAATTTAGCGATCAGTTCTGATGGGATTAAGTACAAGACATTTAATGCTAAGTGGCTGAAAAAGCAAGCCATACGGTGGCAAAGCAAATATAGCCGCCGACGTCACAGAGCGACGATAGCAGTTCGCCAATGGAATCATAACCACAAGACGCTTAAAGCAGAGCTGGATGATTACCAGAATTGGCAACGGGCTAGAATCCAAAAAGCACGTTATCAGCAGAGGATCGCTAACCGACGTAAAGATTACCTGCATAAGCTGACTACGAACTTAGTTAAGCAGTATGACGTGATTGTCATTGAAGATTTGAAAACCAAGAATCTACAGCACAATCACCACTTAGCGAAAGCAATTGCCAATGCCAGCTGGTATGAGTTTAGGACCATGTTGGCGTATAAATGTGCCTGGCACGGTAAAGAACTAATTGTCGTCAAGCCTAACTATACCAGCCAAATCTGTTCCAACTGTGGGCACCATAGCGGGCCTAAACCTTTGGCAGTCCGTGAATGGACCTGTTCACAATGTGGTACTCACCACGATCGGGATATTAATGCGGCAGTTAATATCCTTCATAAAGGACTAAAAGCCGGTGGTTAGGGACTAGCCATGGTAAAAGAGCGAAGTTCTGTAAGTTAGGTTTTCAGAATGATACAACATCTTAAATACTACTTCGTGTTCCCAGAAGCTCGGTCATTTGTGACCAAGTAGTTCACTCAGTATAGTAAAGAAGGCAGCAAGCACCCATTCCGGCATGGGTCGCAATAATCGGCACTGTCTCCCGAACAATGATCTTAATGTTTGGATAGAGCTTGCTCAAAGCTTCCTTCAGCCGGGCTACTTCCTTATCAGCCTGCACGTGGGAAATCCCAATGGCCTTAACCTTGGGGCCCGCCGCCATTTCATCTAACAGTTTATCCCATTCCTTATGAATGGCCTTGGTTCCCCGGCCCTTCATCAGGATATGGATCTCCCCCCCGGAAACCTGCAGCATTACCTTAATGTTCAGCAGGCTGGACAGGGCCCCGGCAAACTTACTGATCCGGCCCCCGGCAACCAGGTTATGGAGGTTATCAATTGCGAGGTAGAGCTTGCTCTTGTTGAGGACGTCCTTCATCTTGGCAATGGCGTCGTCCACAGTTCCGCCATTTTCAAGAACCTGCGCCGCCTCCACAATCTGAAAGGCCATTCCCTGGTCGGTCGTCTGGGAATCATAGACCGTCACCTTGGTTTTCGAGATCTCCGCCGCCTGTTCAGCTGCGTGAACGGTCCCGGAGATAGAGGCCATCATCGTTACACAGAGAACCTCGCTGCCATCTGCACCGAGCTTATCGAAGACGTCTACAAACTTGCCGATTGGCGGCTGGGACGTCTTCGGCAGGGACTTGGCATTTTTCATCATCTCAGGGAACTGCTCATTAGTAATAGTTTCCCGTTCCGTGTAAACCGTTCCGTCAATCATCACTGTCAATGGAACAATTGTAATGTTGTATTTTTTAATCTCTTCCTCGGTCAAGCCGGCGGAAGAATCACAAACTATTTTTACCTTTGCCATGGAAAATCTACTCTCCCTGTGTGTAATATCTATGTTATAATCTATCTAGTTATCAAAACTAGATATGTAGTTTATAAAACCATTATACACATTTTTTAAGTGTTGAATCATTAAATTCGTTAATATTCAGCCTTTAGTATAGCAAATATCATTGAAGAATTCATCGCTGATCAGCCAGAAAGGGGTAATTATCATGATCAGGAAATCAACTAATCCGCACCGCCCACAGAATCGTCAGGAGCTTTTAATAGAAATTGCCAACGCGGTGACCCACGGGATTGGGGCAGGATTAGCAATTGCGGGGCTGGTCTTTTTGATCATCCGGGCCGCCCACACTGGAGACCCGATGCGGATCGTCACCTTCACCATCTATGGCAGCATCCTGGTCCTCTTCTACCTCTCGTCGACGCTCTTTCACGCCCTCTACTTCACCCGGGCCCGGCACCTCTTCCGGATCTTTGACCATGCGATGATCTTCATCCTGATCGCCGGAACCTACACCCCCTACTGCCTCGTCAGCATCCGGGGCTGGGCTGGCTGGACCCTCTTTGGAATCATCTGGGGGCTAGCCGTGCTGGGCGTGGTCTACAAGAGCATCTGGCTCAAGCACAAGAGCGCTCTCTCAACCCTGATTTACGTCCTGATGGGCTGGATGTGCATGTTCGCCTTCGTGCCCCTCTGGCGTGCGCTGGGTCCTGTCGGCTTCGGCCTGCTCCTCGCCGGGGGCGTGACATTCACCCTGGGGACCCTGCTCTACAGCCGGCCGACGCGCTACACGCACCTCATCTGGCACCTGTTCGTCCTGCTGGGGACCGGTTTCATGTACTTCTCCATCTTATTTTACGTTTAACTGCCAATGTTCAAACCAACAGGTCGGCTGGGTATCGCCATCAGCGGTGACGGCCTGCCGATCAGCCAAGTGCCACCGGGAATAATCGACCGGTGGCATTTTTGTATCACCGTGGTAGTGACCATTGATCACCGTCCGCTCCAGGTCCGTCGCCATTGGCAAGAGGGTGCTGAAGACCCCCGCACCACCGATGACGCAGGCCGTCTCATCGGCAGGCAGCTGGTCAAGATAGTGCTTTAGGCCTGGTAGGTCATGAACTACAGTGATCCCGGGAACTGCCAGACTGCGGTGCGTCAGGACAATGTTTTCGCGGTGCGGCAGCGGCCGGCCGATTGACTCGTAGGTCCGGCGCCCCATGATGATGGGGTGGCCAGTCGTCACCTGCTTAAAGTGCCGCATGTCGGCTGGCACATGCCAGGGCAGGGTATTATCCTTGCCAATCCAGCCGTCCAGGTCTTCAGCCCACACAAAACTGATTGCTGTCATATGACACCTCCTCAGACTGCAACCGGCGCCTTGATGGCCGGCTCGTGCGTATAGCCCTCCAGCTTGATGTCCGTCATCTCATACTGGTCAACCGGCTTGGGCTCATCAGGCAGGATCAGCTTTGGGGCAGCGTGCGGCGTCCGGGAAAGCTGTTCTCTGACTTGATCGAGGTGGTTGTGGTAGATGTGGGCATCCCCCAGAGTGTGCACAAAGTCCCCCGCCTTGAGACCGCACTCGTGGGCAATCATCTCCGTCAGCAGGGCGTAGCTAGCGATGTTGAAGGGAACCCCCAAGAAGATGTCTGCGCTGCGCTGGTAGAGTTGACAGCTCAGCTTGCCGTCGTTCACGTAAAACTGGAACATGGTGTGGCACGGTGGCAGGGCCATCGAAGGCACGTCCTCAGGATTCCATGCCGAAACAATCATCCGCCGGGAGTTCGGCGTTGTCTTGATCTGGTGAATCACGTTGGCCAGCTGGTCAATCGTGTCCCCCTGGCTGGTCTTCCAGTGCCGCCACTGGCTACCATAGACCAGCCCCAGGTCACCATACTTCTTGGCAAACTCGTCATCGTCCAGGACCCGCTGACAGAAGGCCTTCTTCTCGGCCAGGTACTGTTTCTTGAATTCGGGATTCTTCAGCCAGCGGTGGCCAAAGTCCGTCATGTCCGGGCCGTGGTATTCTGAGCTGGTGACCCACTTCTTAAAGGCCCACTCATCCCAGATATGGTTGTGGTGCTGGAGGAGGAAGCGGATGTTGGTGTCCCCCCGCAGGAACCAGAGCAGCTCACTCTTGATCAGGCCAAATGGCACCTTCTTCGTGGTCAGCAACGGGAAGCCCTTGCTGAGGTCAAAGCGCATCTGATAACCGAAGACGGAGCGCGTCCCCGTTCCCGTCCGGTCGGATTTTTCGTGACCGTTTTCCAGAACATAGCGGGCCAGATTGAGGTACTGCTGTTCGTTAGTGTTTTCTGCCATTTTTGTCATCATACTCCTTGCTTTGGTTGGTAATAATATAACACAATATCGCAGTTGACGTTGGTCACTTATGGGCCAGTTTAGAAGCACAAAAGCCGGCGGGATCGTCCTGCCGGCTTTTTTAGAATTGTGTCAAAAAGCTTGTTTTTAGTACGATATTTTCCCTAAGTACCAATATTACAATGCTCAACGACAGCTCGCGTTTATTCGTCCACAAAATATTGTGTGAAATCAGCTTTAATTTGATTGGGTTGTAAAGCCTAGATATATAATAGGAAAATAACTTTTCTATTTTGCTTTGGCACAAATTGGGCTGAATGCCTTTGAATTTTTTGTGCCAAAAATATGCCAAGTATTACAAGACGACACCCTCGAATGAAGGTGCCGCCTTTTTAGAATCCAAGGTGGCGGCCTTTAGATCCTCAAAATAATCCTATTATAGCTACCCTATATCACATATGAGTTACATTCATTATAGCATAAAAAGCCCGGGCGACTATTGCGTTATCCGCAACGGTCACTCGGGCTGTTAACTTGAGAGGCGATTTCGCCTCCTTAAATTTGAATTGTTTGACCTACATAGATCACATTCGGGTTAGCAATCCCGTTCTTCTGTGCTAGTGCTTGCCAAGAAGTGCCGTGCGATGCTGCAATGCCACTCAAGGTGTCACCTGCTTGGACCGTGTAGGCATTCGACTGGCCACCAAGCAGGATCTTCTGGCCAACGTAAATCACGTTCGGGTTAGCAATCCCGTTAGCCAATACTAAGGCTGAAACTGTCGTACCGAACTTAGCTGCGATCCCAGATAAGGTATCACCAGCCTGGACATAGTACGTGTTTTGAGTCGTTGGTTGTCCCGTAACTTTCAGCACTTGCCCAGCCCAGATACGGTTTGGATCACCAATGCCGTTGATGGCTGCCAGCGTCTGGTAATTTGTACCAAACTTGTTTGCAATCCCGCTTAGAGTATCACCGGGCTGTACTGTGTAGGTTCCCGTTGCAGGGTGACCAACGTGTACCACTGGCTTAGGAGCAGGAACCGTTACGCTAGGAACAGAGCCACTGGCAATTAATCCAGTAAAGGCACCACTGAAGTCGTAGCTAGTATCCACACCCATAATCCCGTGATCGGTGTACTGCCAAGCGGTTGCATTGTCGATTCCGAGGTCGGTGATTCCATAACCGGCAAGCCAGATCTCACGACTACCGAAGCCGTGTGAGTTCAGGATCCCGCCAGTGAAGAAGGACTTCATTGAGTAGATACCAGTACGCTTATAGCCTAGTGCCTCTAATTCTTGCAGGAAGGCCAACGAGGCCGCCTGATAGTCAGTAGCTGAATGGACTTCCGCATCATCAAGCATAAGCGTGTCATCGTACATGCCAAATTGCTTAGCGATCTTGACAAAGAAACGAGCTTCGTTCTGGGCGTCCCCGACTGACGTGTAGCGGGCGAAGTGGTAGCAACCCACTGGGAAGCCAACGGCTAAACCATTACGGATCTGCGCTGCCGCCTTCGGGTTGACGTAAGCAGAACCATCTTCGCTCCCCTCGGTCAGCTTAACGATAACACCAGCAGCCCCGTGTGCTTTCAACTGCTGGAAAAAGGCTAGATCACTACGATTGTAACTGGAAAGATCGACGAATTGCTTATGCATCTTACTTATCCCCCTTCATAGTATCAATCGCGGCAACAGTACCAGGGACAAGGCCGGACACTTTTTGTCCCAAACCGTCCTGACTTTGATCTGGAATTGTGGTAGGCGTCAGTGGCGACTTCTCATAGGCCGCCTGGATAGCCGTTTCAATGGCATTGAGATCAACGTTCTTAATCCCCTGTCGATCCAGTGCTGACTGAACAATCTGGGTTGCTTGAGCAAACTTTTCATGGCCTGCCATATCTTTGCCAACCAGCGAGTTGACGGCATCGGCGGCCAGCTGTCCGGTCAAGATCCACCGTTCTCGAGCAGTCGTAGTTTTGGCGTGCTGAATCTTGCTCCGGACCAGTAGCTGCCCTTCTTTAACGCCAAAATAAAAAGCCGTCGAGATAACGGCTGTAATCACGTATTCCGGAATTGCGTTAATGATTTCGTTCATGATGTTCCTCCTTGTATTCATCGCTCAGCTTGTAGATATACTTCTTGATCCAATCAGGCAATGGTAACCCCATCTGCCCGAGATTCTCCATGATTGAAACAACATAAAAGAGGATGTAGAACGTCGTCATGGCGTCCGCCGCGCTCTTCATGCCGTTGACATCCAGCATCGGGTAAAGAGTCAAAAGGATTAGCAGGACTACACCATGCTTGATCATACCGTTGATCCCCTTGCTTGAGGTCGTATGATGGCTGACCAGGCTTCGTGCAAGCCCCGTCAAGATGTCGATGATGATTGCCCACACGAACCACCAGATCAGCCGATTATCTTCCATGCTTTGAAAATGCTGGATATACGCTTGATGATATGGCTGCATAGCAGCTAGATATAAGTGCACCCGTTCTCACCTCCTTGAGGTAAAATAAAAAGCGCCCTTAACAGGTCGCTTTTATTTCATACTATTCCAAAATTTTAAAAATTCTTGAAAATCGCTAAATAATCTTCGCTTCTCTTCCATATTGTCTAAGCTATCAATTAACCTACTAATTGCTTCTTCTTTTATGGATACAACATATTCATATTGAGCTTTAGGGTTATCTTTTTTATACTCAACATACTTATTAGGATAATACATTCCTTGATTACAAGCTTCATTAACTGATAAAGCAAAGTCATTAGCAATTTTACTTTTTACATATTTAATAAGATGTTCATCTTTTTTAGATACATGGCTTTTTATATAATTATAGAATTCAATGTCTGACCGCCAATCTGGCAGTCCGCCTAAAAACTGGCTTCCGGCTAAGTTTAGTAAACTGTTTTTCACCAAAATATTGTTCATTTCAGTAAGTTCTTTTGCTTTTTTATTTGCATCGTTAATAGCTGCTTGCATTTTACTTATTTGCTTATCACTTATCCTCCATTGAATTATAGAGAAATATGCAATTATCAAAGTGATTAAAGTAACCAAGATCCCGACAGTCCACATATACCATGTATTCTGCCGATTAATCTCATCATATAAGTGTGAAATTAAGTCACTATCGCTCATACCTGCAGTTACTAATAAATTCATAAAGGTGACACCTACACTATTTTAGAATATATATAGATCCTAACACATAGATAATTCCCACTACCAATGTTATTCCAGAAAAAGTACTAGTAATTTTCCACAATTCCACCTATACCACCCCTCCCTTCATCGGCCGCCCATAAGAAAAGCCCCGCTCGTTTGAGTGAGGCTTTTCTTATGTATTGTGTATTTCTGTGGCGACTATATATCTATTTTCTAAACGTCTTATAGTAGTCTAAATGGTCTATCATACTCTGGCCAATCAGGCGTTCAAAAGCTTCAGCCATTGAAGCATAAACTGGCCCAGTAGGATGACCCCCAACCATATTGTCCTTGTAAAAAGATGAGTTAAATAGCGGATCATCTAGCTGAACTATCACTGGGATAGTGAAATGATTTGCGATAGTTGTAATCGCTTCATTGAATTTTGTAGCAATATCGCTACTGTCGGCAATGGTTGCAATAACAAGCTTTGCTTGCGGAGCTTTTGTTTGAATAGCCTTGATGATCTTCCCATAATTACCATAGAAAGTGTCGGATCCAGTGTCAATATCAGCTTCGCTACCGATGTAGGAAACTCCTAAAGCTTCATCGTTAATGCCTAAAGCAAGGATATAAAAGTCTTGGGCATCACTGGACTGCATCAATGGCAAACACTTTGGATTCGTCAGCCAAGTGCGAGTCGACATTCCACCCTTACTAAAGTTTGTTCCGGTGAACCCGTCCTTGCGAGCAAGTATTTGTAGCCAACTGATTTCGTAGTGGTCAACATATTTTCCATCAAAAGCAAGCTCTCCTGATGCATAAGAGTCACCTACGACACCTACTTTCTGGAACAAGGATAGCGTAGGTAGGATCATATCATTGCTATGCTCGTCTACGCTGTCTGACCTCCATGCTCCCCATTGTCCACTAGCACCCCAGCAAATACGATGATACATGACATTATTATTATCAATAGCGATTTGGATTCCTCCGAGAGTGTCATTGATTGATGATTCTGTCCGTACTGTCAACCCTCCTGTTATATTACTAATAGGAGGTAAATTCTTAATTTGCTTAATCTTATCAGGAGTTTCCGCAATCGTAACCGTTTGACCTGTTGGGAATGTATTCAAATCATCATATGGGGAACCAGTTTTTACATTGGTCATTTTCCCAGATTTGTAAAAATCTCCGTCAGCTAACAACCTCCACGGATGATATGCGTTTTCTCCACCCCACACAATTCGTTCATAAATATCATTTGTATCAACGACAAATACTTTTTGGATAGTCCCCGAGTCATTAGTGCCTACAGATTCGGTTGAGATCGCTGCACTATACGAAGTCCCAACTAACTGAGAAGGAATGTTTTTCAGATCACCAATATTATCGGTAATTAATACTTCAGAGTTAGCCGGGAAAGTATTGAGGTCTTTGTATACGTCATGTGGAACGTTTGCTCCCGAATATTGGATATAATTTCCGCTTCGAATACTGTGCCAGCTCTCATAGGCCGCTGGATATCCCCACGCTACACGATAGTACACGTCTCCGTTTGAATTAAAAAGCATCTGTACAGCACCCGAAACCGCTTTAGGATTAATGGACATTGTAACGACCGTCGCCCCGTTTGAAGATCCAGATAAAATAACGGGCGCATTTTGTACGGATGAAATATCTGAGTCATACGTAACAATTCTATTAACCGGTAAAGTATTCAAATCGTTATAAGGTTCAGAAGAGGCATCAGCTAATACATTATTCCCTACCAACGCGTTATCAAGTTGTTGTCTGTCGCTTGCAGCTAGCGCTAACCCTTGATACTGCCCACAATCTTTCCAAGCCCCACTTACATAGAGCCACATATGCCCGGTATCAACAGTCACCATAATGCCAGGATTACCATTCGGATACTTAGCTTCCAGTGCTGCTTCATTTTCAAATGCCTCGGGCTGTAGGTCCATTTTACTAAGATAATCAATAACAAAATCTTGCCGAGCTTTGGTAGCGATGCTGGCATCTTGTTGCGCATCTTTCTGCTGTAATGCCGCATAGTTAGCATTCGCATTAGACTTATCTTCCTTGCGATCGATATTGAAATCTTGCTTGTTTTCCCGATCACTCAGAGTCATGAACCGCCCACGAGCATCGCCGACTTCGCCCTGGAGATCATGAATTTTGCCGGAGTTGTCATTAGCAAGTTGCTTGGCTTGAGTAGCGGTAGCGGCAGTGTCGCCAGCCACATTACCTTTGGCTTCGGAGTTGGTCTGCTTAATCTCATCAAGCAGGTCATCGCCTTGCTTCTTAACCCCATTCAAGTAGTCAGTGGCTTGCTTGTTGGCATCATCGATAATCTGCTGAGCCTTCTGCTTAGCATCATTGAGTGAAGCCTGCCCCTTGTCGGAGTAGTCCTTCATGATCTTTTCCATCCGACTGTCATAGCTAACATCATCTGAACTATCGACATCTGAATCGTTAGGCAGGACATTCATCTTGACGTTGACGGTGGAGATCACTGAATGATCATCATTGTTGACTACCCGAAACATTGTCTTATCGACATCATAAGCACCAGGGGTCTTAAAAGTACCCGTTGGAAAAGTAAAGGTGACGTTACCCGTGTATGGGTCGTCACCTTTTGTTGATTCGTCAACTGTCCCTGATACATAGATCTTCTTTTTATCCGAACCTTCTGATAAAAAGTCCATGCTCTTACCACGCATATCTTCATCATCACCGTTATACATCAGGTGGAATGGTAGCTTTAAATCACCATCGCCAACTCGTGGGTTAAGCACACCCGTTAAATCAACCGGTTCAGTAGAAGCCTTTGCTAAATCAACTGTAATTCGCACGATTAGTTACCTCCTTTTAGCTTGTTAACATCAATCTGCAACGTATTCACTTGATCGGCCAGCTTAGATAAATCCACACCATTGACCAGCAATGCACCTTCAATTGTTAAGCCATTTTGCATTACCGCACCCTGTTTAAAAGTGTTTTGGGCTTGGAAAACGTTACTTTGGTTTAGCACGGGCGCCATCGTGTTCTGAATGGCTTCCGTATTGGCATCCAGTGCCTTATCCAGCAGCTTATCCGAATCTAAGATCCCTTGTGCCAGCTGGTTAGCTTCATCCAGCTTGCTCTTGATGTCGGCCATCTCAGTATCAAAGTTCTGCGTATGGTCGGTGAGAGCCTTCTGGAAAGTATCGTTCATCTGTTGCTTGATATCATTGACATCTTGCTTGAATTCTTCAAAAGCCTCCCGGTTCTTGGCCTTGCACTCCAGAAGCATCTCTTCCATTTCACTAACGTAAACTTCTTTTGCATGGCCCATTCGAGCTAAGCCGGGAAGCACCTTAAACCAGATAGTAACCCCTGAAATTCGACTTTCATCATTAGGATCACGAACACCGATATATCCCTTGAAGATCCCTTCCTTCGGGAACATCTCATCTGGGAACTTGTATGTAGCTCGCCCGCCTTCGCCAAAGTTAATTGGATCGCCGTAGAAGCTAACTGGGTCCGACCCAGGATCAAGTTGGATCTGCCCTTGATCGTTAACATAGTAATTTCCAACGTTACCTTCAATGTATGGGCTTAACCCTTTAAGATTTAACAACCGCCCTTGTTGGTACCAAGTCACTTGGAGTTGTGCATTGTTATCAGCAACCCGTGCCTTGAAGTAAGGCGTTAGGTCCCAAATATCAGTACCTTCCTTAGCGATATCAATTGCAATCGTGTAAATCACTCGGCCGTTGTTATGCGTTACATGAAGGATGCCATCTCTAGCATCCTTCAGTTGCTTTTGTCCAATTTCAACCGGCATCTGTTTCTCATTCCTTTCCTCTTTAGCTAACCTCATTGTCAATTACGTCATGTGGTAAATCGGCAGCAACTTCAGCTTTGTCGTCATCCACCGTAACATCATCATTGATCTCAACTTCACTTGGATTAGGCGTGCTGCTATCAAGTGGAATTTCATCCGTGTCATTGATGTATTCCATGCCGAAGATGATGCCATTGAGCTTCTTAATCTGCCGTTCAAGCGATGACGTGCGAGTTTGAAGATCAATGATGTTGTTCTCAGCTGTTGTGAGTCGAGTGCCCAATTCCTTAATATCGTTCAAGGCAGACTCAATTTTAGCGAAATTATTTTCAATCGCTTTGAAATTTTCTGTTAATTGCCCGGGAAGCTTAGCATTAGTCGTCAAATCTTCCACGTGAGGCAGATGAAATTCGTTCACTTCTTGTCACCTACTTTCTCTACTGGCGTAAAAATTGGTTTCCCATCATCGCTTACGGATAAATAAAAAGCCGTCCCATTGGGCGACTTCATTTTAATGTGTTCAAATGGTAGTTCTGCGATTCTTTTAGTGTCACGTTCATGGTACATCTTACCGTCAGCGGTAAATTCAACTACTCGTGTTACACCATTGTCACTAGATGTGATTAGGCCAGGGAATCCCCGATTGTCGGTGCCTTCTTCAAGGATGATTGGAACATACCGGACTGCCGGTTGCTCAACATTATTAATGTCACTCATGACCAGGTCACATCCTCTCCGTTCGTGTAAGCGGCAATCTTCGCCATCTGCTCAGCCGTGTAGCTCTTTGGCTTGGACGGCTTCGTATTTGGATTGGCGAAGTGATTTTCTTCCTTTGTTCCAATTGCCACCTCTCGACTGCCCTGTGCGGTTGTGTGGTTTAACTCGCGGAAAGCCTGTGAGATAGCAGAAATAAAGCTCTTCATGGCTTCACCAGTGTTGTTATAGGTCAGCTCTGGCGCTTCATTCTGGTTAAACGGATTACCGCTTACCCCCATCAACATGGCCCAGGTATCGAGTGGCATTTCAGGTGCAATTACCCGGATCTGATCGCCCAAATGCACATCCTGCCAACTGTCGGCTGTTGTAGATAGCGAAGTCGGTGGATCATGCTTCACCGTGTTAGCAACATAGGTTTTCAGCGTGTTCATATCGTAGATACTGTCCTGCACAATCGGCGGCCCAACATGGACGCCATACTTATCTTGGCTGTCCTTGTCGATGTAGTGATAGTACAGCGAGTAGTAGCTCTCCGTCGTGGTGCTGGTACTCGTGCTCCCGCTATCGCCAGATGGTGAAATGCTACCGCCACTCTTAATCATCGCCTGCGGGTCTAGCCAGGTGCCGTCGTTGCTAAAAGCGTGTCCAAACGCCTGTTTGACGTCCATACGGGTGATTCCAATGTGGAGATGGTCAGTTGTCCGGTAGCCGATTACATCGCCTGTATGGACCTCTTGGCCGTAGCCAACAGTGATGTTGTTCTGACTACTGAATGCTTCCTGGTATTCGACGTTGAGGCCAGTGCTATCAGTGATTACCAAGTACCATTTAATCTCACTACCACCCCAGGTGGCCGCTGTCGTAACCTTGCCGCCGTGAATGGCGTGGACCTCGTTGCCTGGGTGGTCAATAGAGCCAAAGTCAAGACCATCATGGAAACCGTTAATACGGAAACCACCGCCGGGCTGAACCCCGAAAAGCTGTCCGCCAGAGAAAGTACCTTCACCACAAGGGAACGGCCAGCCCCAGTTGTTATCGGTAGCTGGTTGAGCCGTGATTGTAGCCTTAGATACTGGTGCTCCAGACGGTGACCAACCGTGTCGTCCGGTGATCTGGTTACGCCAGTTAGGTACGTTCATCAAGGCAATCAGTTGGTCAAGGCCATGCCAGATATTCGTATAAGGTGGCCGGCAGTAGTAGTTAAAAGTGCCCTGTTTGAATTGCAGAAGCCCCATCGCTATCCCGTCTGGCAGACCATCGTCGCCACCTTTGGCATCTTCTCGACCGCTGGACTCCAGATTGATCTGGGCTTTGATTAGGTCAATGTCGGCTTGTGACAGCTTCTCGCCTACTAACCCGGCGGCGTTCTTGATAACAGGTGTCCAGTCGCCGTTTACAGGCTCACTTACACCGTTACCACCAGCAGATACTGAGGTGATGTCCTTTTCAACCTTACCGCCGTATACCCAGCAGTCGTTGACAAGATCGTTCCCGTCGCTCTGCAAGTTAGCGGTGGTCATGTTGTTAAGGTAGCGGAACACGTTGTCGGTGCGGTTCTGGAAGCTCGGTAAGTCACGAACAACAAGTGTAGCCTGACCGCTTGGGTACCAAAACGCACCATACGACGCGATATTGCTTCCGAGCCATTCAAACAATGAACCGGTGGCTTCTGCTGGCATCTGAGGGAAGCTCCCCTTGATGTCTAACGTAACCCCAGCGTTGTTGTTATCGATGAACTTATGTAGCTGGTCCTCTAGCTTATAGGCTTGCTGAACATCGGTCTGTTTGACCGTCACCGTTGTACCCGGCTGTTGATTGCCACTATCATCGCCGGAGTCATCACTACTGCCGCCAGAATCGTCGCTGCTATCACCGGATCCACTGACGTCGGGGTTATTCTCCGTTGGCTGTTTAGGGTCCAATCGAATATTCTTCATCTGGTCAATCAGAGCGTGATTAGCAGTGATCTGCAATGTTGGCAAGCCGTTCTCGTCCAGACCCTTCGTAAGCTGTTGAATCGTATAAAGGTTTCGATTGAACCAGATATAGCGCTTCATCTGGGCCAGATTAAAGACGTCCTTGTACTGATCTGTGTAGGTCATGGTAAAGGAGATCTCAAACGTTGAGCTGACTTGCCAGTTGATCTTGAACGAGTTATAGAGGTCGTTAAAATCAACATATTCCATCACATCGTCGCTATGGTTGTTTAGACCATTTGTAATTCCAACTCTCATGAGAACCACCAGAATGGAAAGTCAAAGCTGACTGTTCCTGCGAAGTTGTCGATCTGAAAGTCATTCTTACCAATGTCAAGGTGAATGGCTCCATCATCAACGTTCAAAGTGTCTGACTTGCCGTTTAAGGTTGCACGAATGCCATCAACCATAAACGTTCCGTCAAAGTTAGACGCCGAGTGGCTGCCATTATCACCGACAATTCCGCACCGCGTCAGGTAATCGCCAGTAGTCTTGTTAGTGATCTTCAGATTGCCGTCAGAATGGCCTTTTAAGATCATCTTGAAAGGATGGCCCCGACGGTCCGGGTCGATCATGACGTTGCTCAGATTGTAGACACTGAACTGATTAGTTGTGAACGTGTACTGCGGGTCGACGTCCTCCGGCATGTTGTTACCAACACCCCAGACATCATCTGGATAGTCCTGCGACGTGCCTAATGAACGACTCAGACCATACAAATCGGTAAAGGTGACAGTGCAGGTCCACGTCTTCTCGTTGGTGTACGTTGGCTTATCCATTTTGGCCAGCACGTAGTAGATCCGGTGCGGCCAGTTGGCAAAGCAGATCCAGTAGGCTTCACGGGCCACCAGGAACTGCTGTAACGAATCATAGGCCAGCATAGCGTCCGTTTCGTCAACGCCCCGATAGAACATCGACATGGTGAAATCACGAGTATCGTAGGTAGTCGACAGTAGACGAGAGCCATCTTGCAGGCCAATCTTACGCAGATTGTTAGTCCGTGTTGCTGGTTGCACGTCCGGTGCCATTGTGCAGTAGACACCATCAAGTGTTGGCACGTCGAAGCAACTCGTCCACGTCTTGGCATCCTTACTGATGGCAAACTCGACCGGTGTAAAAGCCGGATATTTTCTAGCTCCCTGACCGACCTCTGTTGGCCTTAAGGAGGGATAAGCGGTCGGCTTGTCCTTTCTTTTGGAAAATACCTCAATCAAATAATCATCTCCTTTGACGCGCAAAAACCCTAGCACCATAGGCATTGATTGGCTTTGCTACATCTTCAACTTGAACATATGGATGTATGTTAATGTTGTCGAGCTTTTCGACCGCCTGTTTAACCAGACTAACCATGAGATTTTCACTGTCGGTTGCAGCGCTAGTTTGAAGAATAGCTGGCCGAACTTGAGGAGCACCAAACGAAGGCCGAATAGCTCCAATATTGCGATTGCGACTTACAATATCCGCCATCGCTTCGGTAGCTAATTGCATTGCATTAGGCTTATTAGGGTTAATGATGTACTCATCACCATCTTCAGCAACCCAACCATAGCTTGGCTGAAGCAAGTGGCCACCGTTGGCCCAACCGTGACCGTTGCCGATATTGCCCCAGCCACCTTCGCCACCGTGATTAAGGGCGTTAATGGCAGCAACAATCTGGTCAAACCCTTTGTTGATGTCGCGATACTTACCAACTGCCCACGTGTTGAATGTAGAAGGTATAAATTGCAGTAGCCCTTGTGACGGATGACCAGCCGCAGCATTGCTATCCCAATGGTTAGTGACAACCTCACGGCCACCAGATTCCGTTTGAATTTGGCGGAGTAATTTGCCGATTTGTCCTTCAGACAAATGGACGTGCAGTACACGAGCCGCCGACTTGATAACCGGTGTCCAGTCACCATTAACTGGTTCCTTGATAATGCCTAACAAGTCTTTCAGCACGTTAGCAATACCACGCGAGAAGCCAATTGCAGTTGCTTTACCAAACGATGGAACGATCGGCACATTTGAGTCCCAGTTAGTTACTCGCAAGACTAAATCTTGTGAAGCTTTTACAGGGTTGTCCATAAATTCTTGTGCAATCTTGTCCTGTTCATCGTCTGACAAAGTACCGTCAGCGTAGTGTGGAACGTTCATCGCAGACAAAACGGTGTGTGAAGGCTCAGCCGGCAGAACTTGTGCTCCTGGTTCCAACGTGACTATTCGGTTAAGACCAGAGAAGATCTTCCAGCCTTGCGATGGTTGCCATACAAGCTCTTGCTTATGCTGACTACTACCATCGTTGATGACTGCCAGTCCACCTGGGTGTGCACCACGAATTCCGGTACCATTAGCGTAGTGAATGGTCGATAGCTTCTTATCGCCACCAAAGTCACCAATAACACCATTAATGGCCGAGATACCAGAATTTAAGCGGCTAACAATTCCGGACATAGCTCTCTGAGCGATACCTGGCAGCTTGCCAAACTCGCTACTCATCGAGCTAACAACACTTGACGTCCAGCTCTTCCAGCTACTTAAAAAGCCACGAGTAAAGCTATTTTCATGGCTTCTAATTGAGTTGAGTCGGCTGTCAACAGTCCTGTTTACTCGTGACAAGCTCCGACTAGGATACCGATCGATATTGTCCCATGTGTCTTTCCAATCACGGTTAAAAGCACGATCGAATGAACGCAGGGAACTTTCAACTTGCCGTGTCATCGTCTGGAAGCGGCCAACGAAACTATGCTTGCCGCTCATTGACTTGTCGGCTTCGTTCATTTGCTTAGCAAGTTCTTTGCCAAACTTATATCTTTGAACGGTCTTGGTCAGTGACTTAACGCTGCTCTCCAGTCGATCAAGTGGGTTGTTCTTACCCTTAAAGCCTGATAACGATTTATCAAGCGACTTGAACGAACGAGAGGAGTTTGCCAAAGGCTTATCTAAGTTTTTCCAGTATTTAGCCGCATCCTTGATCGTTGGATTAAGGCTTTTAAGGTTCTTACTCATACTCCGAAGCTCTTTTGTTGGGTCATTCTTTTTAACGACCGATTTGAGAGTCTTCAGAGTGTTTGTATATGCCTTAACGGCGGCATTCATTCGCTTGATATTGGCAATGTCTGCCTTTGAATAGTGATTACTACCCAAGGATTTAATCTCATGCTGGCTTGGCTCTTTAGAATGGCCGGAATGCGACCCTTTTTTGCCGATGGTTTTATCCCACCAGTTGCCCATGCCTTTCCAGAACGATTTCCATCCTTTGCCTATCGTCGACCAGACTTTGCCCCAATCATGCTTGACAAAAATATCGTTTAGAACTTTACCGATGCTGTTGCCAAACTTTCCAACAGATGGCCCTATCTTGCCGCCGATTGTACGACCAATAAGGCCACCAAGTGCAGCGCCGGCCGGGCCACCAAAGAAGAAGCCAATACCGGCACCAATTCCTGCACCAGCAGCCTTACCAATGTCACGTGACCTAGTAGCCCCATTGTGAGTTGTAAAGGCTCCGGTTATGTCCTTGACAAGATCATACGCTTCAATCGCTAACCCTATTCCAGAAAGAATACGACCACCGAGTGAACGACCAACCTGCGCAAATCGAGAAGAATTGGTTTTAGCAGCAAAACGAGTAATGAAATTACCGCCAGCTGTATCACCGACTCGTAATGCCTCAGTTGCGGCAGGAGTAAACAAGCCCTTGAGCCATCCCTTACCTCTTGAAATCTTGCCTGCAAGGCCAGCTAAAAAACTACTTCCTGCTTTCTCACCAGACTTTTTTGCAGCAACTCCTTCAACTGCCTTGGTCATTGCTCCACCAGCACGGCGATTAGCTAAGTCGCCCAGCAACGATCCAGTAAGGGACTGTTTCCCACCCAAAGTGGACAACATTAGCATCCCTTTATACAGCTCGTTGATTGCCTTAGCACTCGCCATGATTTTAGATGCAACAAAATACGTCGCAAAAATACCACCCAAAGTCTTGAACAGTGGAGTTAGTTTGGCGATCTCTGTCAAATCAGTAGCAATTCTGTGGGTGGTATCACCTGCACTGGATAACGGGTGACCAGTCAAGATTCCAAGGAAAGTTGATAGCGTCTTAAGAGCGCCTTCGCCAATAGCTAAGCCAATTTTCCCAAGTGCTTCCGCAATATCCCAAAGATCATGACCGTGAGCGACCAGATACTTAGCAACAGCATTACCAAAGTTGGCCGTCTCTTTACTAAGTGCATTTATTTCTCTCTGTGCTCGTTTAGTAGTCAAGCCTTTAGCAAGAGCTTCTGATGCATTAGCGATGGCAGGCATAAACGCCTGACCAAGCTGCATTGTTACAGCCTGAATAGAAGTCTTGGCCCGAGCCATCTCCATTTTGACAGTCTGACTGTTCTTCTTAGCAAGCTTAGCAACATAGTTATCCTGTTCGGCTTTCTTAATTTGCCCTTCTAGCTCACGAAGTTGCTTGGTGTTAGAGGCAAGAATATTAGCGGCATTGCCACCAACAGTACCGAATATTTGATTCATCGTCTTTAATCGGTTAGCGCCTTTAATTCCTGCATCATTCATTCCCTTGTTAATCATCGAGAATATTTCAGGAATGGACTTTAGCTTGCCAGACTTAGTTTGGAAGTCATCAACAGACAAGCCTAATCGTTTTAATGCTTGCGTTCCTTGTGGAGTAATTTTGGTAATATGCTGTAGCACTTCTTGAAGTGAAGTACCCGCTTTATCTGCTTCAAGCCCGTTATTAGAAAGAATACCAATTGTTGCTGAAGTTTCACGCAATGAAACACCTGCTTGGTGTGCAGATGATCCAACGTATTCCATAGCAACACCCATTGACTTGAAGTCAGTAGCGGTAGCATCTGATGCGTAGGCTAAATCGTTAACGACTAGCTTGGTATTATGCAGCATCTTACCGGTACTGTTGGTTTTCATTCCGAACTCTTCAATGGTGTTCGAAGAAACCCGTACAACGTCTGAGAAGTCATCACCTGAAGCAACAGAGGCTTGTAGTTCAGACTTCATAACGCCTAATGCTTCGACAGAAGTATGCCCACGCTTTATCAAATCTTGGTATGCATCCGCAATCTTCTGTTGGCTAACGCCATATTCAAGCGAATATTTACGACCATCACGCTGCATTTGGTTAACGGCACTAATTGCGGTCTTGGCGCGCTCACCACCAGTAACAATAAGGTTTTGAGTGGTCTTATAGGAGCTCTGGAGGTCAACAGCTTGTTGTGCTCCCTTGGCTGCTGCAGCGCCTAGTCCAGTGAATGCCGCAACACCAGCAGCTGCCATCAAATGAAGCGATTTTCGTATCCCTTCAGCGCCACGATGGATATGTTCAAAGCCAGAATTAACACTGTTCATACGAGCATTCATAGATTCAATTCCCGAAGCCGTGAACTTTGTGTTATGTGATTTAGGGACTTTATTAGTTTCGTCCTTTATCTTTTTAATCTTCTGGCTTGCCTGATCGTCAGCACCAACTTTGATGTTTTTACCTTGATCATGCTGAAGAGACATGTACTCGGCTTGAATCTTCTGCAGTTCCTGGACCGCATTACCGATCACATTGATATCAATGTTGGTTCCATATACAGCCATCTATTAACCTCCTTTCTGCCGTTTTTTCATATCGAAGACTTTAGCGAATGCATCAGCTTGCTGAACTTCCGCATTGTTCACGTCTAGAAGCATATCTCTGTGTGCCTTATCTATCTGGTCCAGTTTTTGATCGATCGTCTGCTGGATAGCCGCGTTAATCTGACTTAGGGCACCATTATCGAGGTTGATCCACTGCGTCATAAATGGCACTTGTTGGAGCATATTTGACCATTCAACACGTTGATTAAGCTGCTGTCGCTCGTAGCCTTCAATCATTGCATCAAGGAGGTATGGGTTTAGTTGGTCAAAATCACTAATTGAAGTGATTCCGGCCCGTTCGCGAGCAATTACAAGGTAATCCCGGTATCCTTTAGCATTTTTTCGAAGTTTTTGAGCATTGGATCGAATTGGTTTTTGGAAGCTTGGTACAGTGCTACTTGTTGATCGTACTGTTCCTTTGCTTCCTTCTTCGCTGCCTTTGCCGGCTTCTTTAGTTCCTTGTACAGCTTGTCTAAGTTGTCTAATTCTTCCTTGATGGAGCTCATCCATTGCTTCATCGAAACCTTGAAAAAACCAAAGGCCGTCAATTCTGCCATTGTCTGTTCGGCAACCTTATCAAGGCCCTTTTCGCCTAATAGGTCAGAAACAGCATCGAATACCTTACCGTAGTCTGGCTTTTCATTACCCAGGTAAGCTAAGCCACCGTTAATAATGTCAACCAAGACACGAGGGTTCTTAGTTGCCAGACCAGTGAACAGGGTATCGAAAATAGCATCGTCTTGCTGTTTCTTACCATCATCGTCTGTAACCTTTTCTTCCCAGAGTTTCAAGCTTGCAAAGTTGTACTTCAGTTGAAGTGTCTTACCGTCAATCTTTAATTCCATGATGTGCCTCCTCTAATTAGCCTTCTTGGTGAGCAGTACCCTTGTCATCAAGCGAACCTGGAGCAGTAGTCGTGGCAGTACCATCCCCTACTTCGGTTGGCTTAAGAGCGTCATACAACGACTTACCAAGATCGAAGGCGTCTTCTTCCAGCTGATCTTCAGTAATAACACCATCCTGTGCAACACCTTGTACTTCAAACTGAACTGAGGACTGGAACACACTGTTCAGGGTTTCGGTCTGAGGCAGCGTTGCAATGATGCATTGTGCGTATTCATAAGGAGCTTGGCGATTAGGCGCCGCCCCAGTTACCTCATTCATATCAACACGGAATAAATGAACCACGATTTGGTCCTTCCAAGCGTGATAAAGCTTATCCCAAATACCATCACCAGACTGGAAGTAAACCAATACAGTCCGTTGCTGGTTAACAGCCCCAGCCATCTTTACATCAACCGTCTTGGTTTGAATGGTTTGGAGTGCCCGGGTGTTGGTACCTGACGTTTGACCTTGTAGCCCGATCATAATTGCCTTATTTGCCTTCGGTTCATCATCTAACTTCATGAAATAGATGTACTTATTAGCAGCATCCATCTTTACAGTATTTTTTACTGGCATTTAATATTCCCTCCTAAATTTCAGTAATAAAAAAGTCGGCTCTCACTACTCCATGAATTAGCTTCTCTGAAGTAGTGGTGTCGACTTGTGGTTGTGGTGAAATCATACTATCGGTAACGTAATCGCATCGATATTTCTGCAGCTTTAAGTGGGGAAGCAAGATTTCAATCTTATCAAGGGTGTCCATCATTGTCCCCATCTCGTCAGCTGGCCAATATAGATCAACCTGCTGAGTATAGGTTGCAGTGGTTACTAACTTATATTGCGATGTTTCAGTGCGCCAAGGGATCTGGACAATGATCTGCGGATATTCAAGCTGAAAGGTCTGAGGATCGTTAGCTTCGTCTCCTGTTAAAACAGTAGTTGCTAGCGGCTTAACTAAGTTGCATACACAGCTAAGTAAGTCAGTTCTCGGTAATAGAACATTATCCATTAAAATTCATCCCTTTCATCAAAGCTGCTACTTGTGCGGCTACAATTGGACGCATTTGCTTCATTGACTGGTACATAAACGGCTCTGGTGTTGGGTGCCGCCGAGTTCCGTACTCGACAAAGCCACCATACTCAGCTCCATTACCCTTGTTGGCCTTAGCATCTGGATATACTTGAACACGGCCGTCCTCGGTTGTATGAGCCTTGATCGACTTCATCAAATTACCAGTGGGCTGGTAACCGCTACGGCCCTTGCCGACCATGTTGCGTTCAATCTCAGTGGCAAGCTTTATATTCTCAACTCCCAGGTTTTGAAGAAGTCTGTTGGAGCCGGCTTTAATTGCTCCCATCTTGCCATAGATGCTTCGAGCTTCGGCATTCATGCCCATCTCTCGCAGGTGTGAAGCGACGGCCATCATAGGTGCTGAATAATGATCCGTAACGCGATACTCAACAACAGGGCGCAAGTTATCGCTGCTTAGATTGCCTTGCTCGTTCATTTCAGTTAGTTTTTTGACAATTTGTCTCATACTCATTGCCTATCACCCAACTTTCGACTGTGTGTTGTAGATGTAAAAAGCAGTATTGTTGGTGTGCTTTCGTGGCATCCTCACATCATAGAGGGTTCCCTTTTGCGTTTCAAGATCATACTCATCAGTGAAAGCAATCTTAGCTGGTCGTGGTGGGTTGCCATCAACAATTACTGTTTTGGCATCCTGATACAGGCTATCGCCACCAAACAAGAGCGACTGCTTCTGCAAGCCTAGATCATTTACCCGGCAAAAGAGCACCTTTTGAAGCACAACATAGTGAGTCTTTTTGTCAAAAGGGTTGGTACCCGTACCATCGTTTGCTTTTCCCAGCAGGTAAACATCCCTAAACCTAGTCAAGGCTCATCACCCAACCCTTACGGCCAGACTGAGCTTTGTTGTCTCGGTAAGCATTCAGTTGGCTCATATATGGAGCAAGATCATCCTCGCTCCATTGATCGGTCAAGCCTTCTTCACCAGCTTGGGTTTTACCTTCATTGCCACGCTTAGCAAACTTAGCAAGGGCCATTTCGGTAATGATCCCGGTTAATTTCTCAGGAAGCGCGCTATAGTCCTCACCGGTGTAGAGAGCAACCGACTTGCAGGCTAGCTTAATGTACAGCTTCAGCATCGGCGTATGGTCGTCGTCACTAACACCCAATGCTGTTTGAACGTCTTTAAGAATGTCTGTTTGAACATCTTCACTTGCTACCATCGGCTTCACCTCCATTAGCTAACCCTAGAAGATCATTCTTCTTCATGGTGGAAGAATAATCAATTCCTCGCGCATCCAGGTGCTGCTTGATTTCAGCCACCGTATTAGCAGATGTAACGCCCGCTCCGTTACTGTCGAGCGGTGTTATTTTCCCACTGGATCTGACTTAGTTGGAACAACTGGTGCAAACTCCTTATCCAGCTTGGCCTTGTAAGCAATAACCTGAATATGACGTGGGTCGACGATTGATTCCCAGGTAGTCCCCTTTGCCAATTCGTCCATAGTTACAGTTTGGCCTGCTGGAGTAAATGTCTTAGCAACTGAAGTACCAAAGATGTGAGTAGTAACTACCCGACGGTTGATGACATTAGTCTGGCCACCATTAGTACGTGCTTCGCGCTGAATTTCAACAGCGTTTTGAGGGCTAGCAACAGAGTAGCCAACAGCACCGTTAGCAAATACATATGAAGTTGTGGAACCATCAGCGTTAATCAAGTTAGGGTCATCGTCTTGCACAATACGCATACCGTTGTAGACGGAAATAGGAGTTACGGCTCCAGCTGGTTGAACGGTGTCAATCAATTGTTGTGCCTTCATTTCAGCATAGGTTGAGGAGTGAACAACAATCTTGTTGAGGGTATTGTCTTGCAAATCACCCATTTTGGCGATGGCTGCTAAGAAGCCACGAGCGCTAAACACACTAGAATCTTCGTACATCTTTGCAGTAGCGATGTCCGAGTTAGCAAAGGCACCCTTCAATTCAGCAAACAGCAGCTTCTGGTCTTGGTTATTCCAGTAAGCACCGAAACGGTTAGCTACAGTTGATTGTGCAGGTGCACCGGACACTTGTTGAGAAACATCAGTCCAGCCAAATGCTTGAGCTTGGCGGAACTTGAATGCCCGTTGTTCACCAGTAGTAAGGCCATTAACTGAAATATCCTGGGTATCAGTCCAAGTCTGTGCATCTGGTCCTTCAGCAATGTCATTAATGTATGGCATATGAATGAAGTCACCCGGAGCCAAGAGTTGACTACCTAATGATGGGTCGTTGGTTAAAATGCCAGACTGAACCAAGCGGTTAGTCTTCATAGATTGATTAAGAACGTAGTTAGCAAACACTTCAGGAATAATTGCGTTTGCAAGTTTGAATTGATTATCTGCCATTGATAAATACTTCCTTTCTAAATTTAACTAGCCTTTAGCTGCCAGTTGGTGATATAAGCTAGGATCTTCATGGAATAACCGAGTTTGCTCTTCCAAAGATAAGTCGCTTAGTTTCTTGGCCTTATCCGTATTAACTTGAGTGCCAGTCTGTGGTTGCTTATTTCCAGCCAAACGTTGATCAACACCAGTTTGGATCGCCTTCGAAAATTCATTGGCAAAGCTCAGCATATTGTTATCAGTCTCTTCGTCGCTAGCACCCACCAGGTTTTTAACCATGCTCATCGGGACATGATACTTATTAGCAACTGTTTGAGCGTGTGCAATTCGAGCATTGCGATCAAGTTCCGCCTTCAACCGATCATTCTCTTGCTTAAGCTTCTTACGGTCGTCTTCAGCCTTTTCATCGGCGGTCATTTTGGCCCGTCGATCATGTTCAGCGATGGCCTTGTTGATTCGTTCATCTTCACTAGCCTTTTGATCCTCAAGCTCTTGCTTATGTTCGGCCGTCTTTCGATTGATAAGGTTATTCAACCATTCCTGCTGTTCTGGCGTGAACTCAGGTACTTTTTTGGATGCATCCTTGCCTTCTTGTCCCTTGTCCTTTTCAGTATCAACTGGTTGATTTAACTTGTTATCTTTGTCTTCCATGTCAATTCCTCCCGTTTAACGCCCGTCGGCTTATTCCCGTTTATCCTCCGTCGAGTAAACCCGTCCGCTCTTTAACGCCTGACAGCACGTTTGAAGGCATGAAAAAAGCAACCATCCGAATATTCAAGATAGTTGCTAGTTATGTTTCGTAAAATCGAAATGGTCTTTATTTTTTAACAGTATCGCTATATTTTCTATATCCCAATTCCCAATCTTTATCAGTAATCTCGATCGATTTAATCTCAGACTGGTTGAGCTCACCAACAGGGCTCCGCTTGCCATTTTGTAGCATGTGTTCAAAGCCAAGGTACCATAAGCCATCATCTGTCTCGTCTGGGTAATCTACATCTGACACCCAGCCTTGCCAAACATCACCATCAGTATCAACGACGCGAACCCAGTTGCCCTCATATTGGCTAAAATCAGTGTTTAACATATCATTCACCCTTTTCATTCCTTAGAACTGGAACAATGTGCGCGCCTCTTTTACCATAATGTATCTTAGCAAATTTAGTACGCTTACCAGTACGGCCATCGACTCCAATGTAATGGTTGGCGCGAATCAACTCTTTATTAGACCAACCATTCTTGCTCATCTTGAGTGTACCATGACCAGAATACTTTTTCAGGAGCGCAGCAGGATCTTCACGATCGTATAAATAGCTCCGCTTCTTAATATTCGGATCCCTTGTCGCCAAATATGTACGTTCGAGGTGGTTTTGTTGCTTGCCAGTTAGAACCAGTGGCCAATCACCTGAGGCGGCCATCGACTTTACGTAGTGCTTACCGAACGAATCATAATTAACCGCATCGTTCAGAAGATCTTCATTTTTATCGAAACCACTGGCGATATCAGATGCCGGCGTTTCAATAATCTCACACTGACAATTAGGGTGAAATGGTGGTGCGTTGGTGCCTGCTTGCATTTCGCTTACTTTGAACACTGTTCCATCAAGTTGCATGCAGTGCCGGCAGGTATTCCGTGCACCTACCGCAACGTTGGTGTAATACTCTACGCCACGCTGTAGCATATCCATCCTGCGAGCGTTTGTATACGTGTAGGTATATTCGGTTCTCAGCAAGCGTTCTGCACGATACAAGTCACCACTGCTAATCTGATCAGTGCCATAGAACTTCTTAGCAAAATCACGTGAGAAGTCCTGAACAGCGGCATGGCTTTTAATGGCACGATCTACCGTGTCGTGAAGAGTGTTCATCATATTAACCGTGTCACGATTGATAGCAGCATACGTATCAACACCGGAACCATTGTCTCGGGCAATCTTGGCAATCGTCTTTTGAGCCAGCTTCCTAGTATACGGTTTGCTGTTTTTACTCAGTTTTACCGTTAAGGCTGTCTGATGCTCAAGCTTAGTTGGAGTCCGGCCGAGTCTATGGGTTAAATTGAACATCACTGAGCGATTAGTATGCTTATAGCCATTGTCCCATACTTTCTGTGGAATTGACTCTAGTGCATCGCTCAGCTGTTTCTTTCGCCAAGAGGCAAGATGGATAAGTTCGATAGCTACTGCTGCACTGGCAACATCTCCAATAGTGTGAAGACTACGATTAGCCATGCTAACAGAGATTAGCTGCCGATCAGATTGGTTAGCATTACGATACAGTTCGCCTAATTTGCGAATAATCTGCTGTTTCTGACCGTTTGACGCTGGTGTTGACCAATTACCCTCACCGGATAGATAACGGCTGACAATAGCCTCTATTTGCCGACCAGTGAGGTGATACTTTTGCTTAAGCTCTTCAATATACTGATCAGCCTGTCCATAAATATCTCTACTTAGTTTCGTCGGTTGATTGTTCATCACTATCACCGTCTTCTTGATCATCAGGAGCTACGTGCTTGCTGAAGTTATTAGGATCAATTCGGTCCGGATCATTCTTGACCTGTTCTTCCATCCGTCGATCTTCTTCAGGTGCTTTAACGCCCGTTGTTGGTTCAATATAGCCACGCAACGTTTGCTTAGACACTACGCCAGTATTCGCCATTGCGACCATGTTATTTACTAAGTCAGTATCATTCTTTGGCAAGTTAGGTGTGAAGTTTGGCTTAACGTTATTAACCAGTGTCTCATCGCTGATCGCGCTTCTGATTGCCCAGAAATGAGCTAACAGCCGTAGCCGCCGCTTAATACCACGAGTAAATAGATCATTCTGGTTTTCACGAATCTGGTCACTGCCAAACAGCTTATAGGCCATTGCTACGCCTGAGCTATTACCACCAAAGCTCTCATCATTAACATTTGGCGTATTGGTGTCTGTGTAAATATCTCGCACGATCTCATCAAGATGAGTCTTCCAATTATCAATAGGCAGTTCCTTGGTTAAGTATTCAGCGCTTGACGGGACTACAGTCACACCACCATTGGCGTTATTAATTACCGACGGCTTTAAGTACATGACTCGACTCAAAGTATCCAGATATGGACTGTTAGGGTCAATCTCCCAAACTGGCTCGCCATTATCATCACGCACTGGGTTACCGTCCTTATCCTTGACTAATCGTTTAACCGTCTTAGGCACATCAATATCACCATTAACAACCAACGTAGCATTGCTGAAGTCCTCTTCGCTATTAGCCATTTCACTGATTGCCTTATCGTAACTATCAATAAGATCAAGATCAGCTTCCCAATCGCCTAAGCGTTCATCGTTGTTGTAGAACTCAGTAATCGGAACAGTACCGAAGTAATGTTCTTCCTTGCTATCCACGACAAGTTCATCTCCGATACTGGAAATTGGCTGGTAGTGGTAGATCTGGTTGCTGGTATAAGCAGAAACATAGAATTGCGGCTTGTCGTCGTATTTAACCATGTAGTAATAGACGCCGAACAGGCTGTGCTGCTCAACGCTAGTGTCATAGACAACAAAAGCATTGGCAGGATCAAGGACAGCCAGCTTAGTAACCGGCTTACCATCATTCCCTTTGACTGCATAAACTAACTCATAAGCACGACCAGTAATTGATAGGTTCTTCTTGAGCGTCTTTTCAATATACGGCTCATCTACGCGATTGTTGAACTCATCAATAACACTCATCAATCGTTTTTCGTCATTGCTCTGTTCAGCATCATCTGGAGTGTTGTAGACGAACTTAATGCCTTTACCAAGAGAATATCCAACACGCATCGTTGTGATATATCTTGGGTGGCCACTAGCAATTCGATTATCCGCACGGTTTTTGCTCTTATCGCTCTTCCAATAGTGAATATCGTTATCACCCTCGTAATATCGCTGAAGAGTTGTGATCCGAGTTAATTGGTGTTCGTAATGATGCTGCAAGAACTTATTAACGTATTGTCCTATTTGCTTCTCATCAAACTGGTCAGCTGGGATCCGATATACCTTATTAGCTTCACGGTCAAACCGTTGGCCACCGCGTAGCATACGAATGGAGTCTTTGCTTAAGCCATACGGAACGCTTGCATAATAAGCTTGCAAATCATCGCTTGTACTGTTTGCCATCGTAAACCTCCTTTCACTAAATAAGACCGAGGTCGTTCAGGTAGTTGGTTGAACGAGTTCGGTCTGTGTCTCTTCTCTTATTCTGTTCGGCTAACCATAGCGGCGTAGCAATACAATATCTAACGGCGTCTTGGGCGTGATCATGTTCCTTCTTGGGAGCGCCCGTCTTTTCATCCCACACGTACTGGTAAATCTCATTAATAAAATTAGGTGCAGCATCTTTAACAACAAAGAAACGGTGCTGCTTGATGATGCTAGCAACCTTCTCCACTCCATCAAGCACGTTCTTATAACCATACTTAGCATTGATGTGGTGACCTTTGAAGTTCTGAATGTGTTCAGTTCGTGCAGTATCAGCCCAGAACGTCATGTTTAATCCATACTTATGTCTGAACCGATTAGCAACATCAATCCAATGCGGATCTACTTGTTCAAATTGTCCATATGCCTCATCGACCAGATAATAATTACCAGCTGAGTCATGGCCAATCACTTCAATTGCTGTCGGGTGATCAAATCCCCAGTCAACTCCAGCAGAATAGGTCAGATTATCCGGCAAATCTTTACGATCAATAGTCATGGTACGCTCATCGAAGTCTTTGTAGACAGCACCTTCACCAGTGACCCATAGGCCGAGAACAGCACGATCGTAGTACATGCCAGATGGTGTCATCGCTTTTAGCGAGGAACGGTATTCCTCTGGCAAAAACGTGTTGTCGTCAAGAATAAAGTGAAACGTCTTGACCTTTGCCTCCGGATCATGGTTATCAATGTAGTCCGTCTTCAGCCAATGTTGTGGGTTGTCTGGGTTGGTATCACAGATAATCCGTGCTCCAGGTTTGGAACAACGCTGAACGATTTCTTGAAACGCTTCTTGCGTTGCCAGCGAAGCCTCGTTGATATAAGCGCCGTATGACGTCATACCACGAATGGCACTAGCACCACGAATGTTCCCAGTGTACGTTGGGACAACATCAACACCGAAAATATGATAATGGCCGTGTCGATCAATCTTTGGATCCAGACCAAGCGAGTTTCTTAGTTCGCCGATAACGTTGTTCTGAATTGAGTTAGACGAATAGCCAGCAAGAATGTACATCGGCCGCTTATCATTGTTCTTTTTGGCCTCAATTGCTATCCGCTGAAGTTCAGCAAGAAACAGAATGTTGTCGATAAACGTCTTACCAGAACGAACGGCACCATAATTGATGAGATACTTCCAATCAGAATGCTCATAACTCCATAAGACCCACTGCTGCTTAGCTGTCAGAACTTTGTTTACTTTGATTTTCATGATTCTGATCAACTCCTTCTTTCAGCAGGTCAATGAAGGCACCAACAGCTTCAGTAACATCCTGACCACCGTCTTCATAGCTCTTAGCACGCGCTTCACTAATGCGAGTGTCAGCATCAAGCTTCCTAAGTTGAGCCTGAACAACCGGGTTACTCAATGGATAACGCTTCATAATCTCGCGAGCGGCAGACAGCTTATCCTTCATGCTGGGCTTCTTACGTATAGTGATCACGTCTCTAGCGGTTGCCATTGCTACTTCTTCAGTTTCCTCTTCCCGCAAAACACGGGTATAGAACTTGAGTACTTCTTTAGCATCAGCAATCTTATGTGACTCGATTTCGGTCATTTTAGCGTCAATATAGTGTTTTAGGTTAACATTAGTTAACAATCTGCTAGAAGCTGCCTTTGCTGATCCTGGCGTTTGGACGCTATATCCTGCTTTAATATAGGCTTGTGTGGCATTGCCGCTCTTAATGTATTCGTCAGCGAATAGCCGCTGTTTCGTTGTCAATCTCATGGCATATCACCACACCACCTTTCATATAGCCTTACTCTTATTCCACTATCTTTTGCCATTCCTTAGTATTGAAATAGCGCTTAATGGTCCCCCCTGGCATAGCAAGTGCCATATAGCCTGCTTCATCTTTGGAGACTAGCGCATCATAACCACCTTTGGAGATGATCAGCTTACCAATATCTGCTGCGTTAATGGCGTGCAGTTTTCCTTCGATCCCTGGCAGCAGATAGATGATCTTGCTTCTTTGCATTTTCTATTCGCCTCCTGGTCCTTTCAGCATGGTTGAGCATATGCAACTCAGCACCACCGCTGACTGTTCCCCATGATTTAGTCCACCGCATGCTTGAGCTCCTTACAGTAGTAGTCCAATTCGTATGCCGCGATACGGACAACCATTGTGTCAGCCCGATAGGCATAATGCTGGCGCGCATCTGATTCGCAATCAAAGCTATCAATTGGGATCAAATTTTTACCATCCTGTTTACAGACAAGGAACCGGTAATTTGCCTTATCTTCCTTGTGTTCCTTTACAATCCAATAAATTTCTACGCCCAAGCTAACTGCCAATAAAGCCGTAAATACATATGAAATCCAGTCCATATAATTACCTCCTAAGCTCAATACCGTGCAAAGTCAATTAGCTTCGTTTTAAGCGCCTCGGCAGCCATTGAGCGAGCTTCTGGGTTACCTTTGACTACTTCCTTTAGAACAGCCTCATAAAGATCGTCCTCGTCATCGTGGGCCGCCTCGAAGTCGTCCTGCTCATCGCTGATCTGCTTAACTAATAATTGAACGTCTTTGGTATCGTTGACAGTCATCCACTTTCACCTCAATAAAAAAGCGCCCAGCAAACGCTAGACGCTAAATTGATATGAGCAATCATAACCTTGAACCACTCAAATGAAATGATGTAACTCGCTCATAATGTTGATGACCGGTTTTCCACGCCGATCATCACCAGATAGTCATGTAAGCCGTGAGTTTTATTGTTACATTTCTAATCACCGGCAGCCGTGATCTATCTGGTATCAAGGCGAAGTGTGAAGTGAGGTGCTAACTCTCATCTCCTATCAACAAACGAATTAAAGTAGTCGCCTTGAAAGCCAAGAGCCGGGAATCGAACCCGAACTGTACGTGACGGTTACTTGCTTCTCGTAACAGAACCGCCATGTCCCAAGAGGCGTCCACGACTTCCTCAACCAGGGGCCATTGGCATATAAGCACGTGTGCTATCAAAAGACCAATTAAGAAGGGGAACCTTCACTCCCTTTTCAATGATTTTTGTTGTGTGCTTATACGGCACGATCGTACTATCAAAAAAGGAGCTTTCACTTCCTTATATGTTTTTCGTGCCAATGCTGATGTGTGGACTCGAACCACCGACCAGCAGGAGCGGCCTGCTAATCACCACCGCTCATAGTCCTTTGGTTGCGACCCAACTTACGACTATGTTCTAAACGGCATCAGCATATATAGAGCACGCAAGCCTCCGCACCCGGTCGAACTTTTCCGCGAACGCCTGTAACGGTGCTGGTGCTCTATGTTGTGATCCTCTAGCCGTTGAGTTAGATCACGGACTCTTCTGCTCATTGCATGGACGCCTGAGACTATCAAGAGAGGCGCTGAACTGTAACTGGACTCTTAATCCAGAAGGAGACAATTACTGTCAAAAATCGGATTGTAAAATTGATGTTAGTAGTAGTGATAGTCTCAATGCGGAACTATGGTCATCTGCCACCATTGCGTCGGCTTGGTTACCGGACTTCCGCCGCTTGTACGTAGATAGAGAGTTGCGATTTGTGAGTATACGCAGCAGCCGTCTACGGACTTATGTAATTTACTAAAATTAGTTCTCATTGGAGGAACCTAAGCAGTTTAAGGACTTACCCAGGTCCATATCTTTCAACAATACAAGAATACAACAGCTGAGTTCCCGTTCTGTTCCTGTTTACTTCCCGATTAGTTCCCGATTGCTTCCTGTTTAGTTCCTGTTTACTTCCCGTTTTTTGACAATAAACTTTGGAATCAGCTTTCGGTCAACGTGCATGGCGAGCGACACACCATCCATGACGTCTGCAAACTCGTAGCAAGCATAGTCGTCAGCCCGCTTGTAGGTGTCGTGACCAAACTTTCTGCCGAGGTTCATCTTGACCTCTTGAATATCCAGCTGCTCAATGTAACGGTAGCGAAGGATCTGCTGACTGGGAAACATCCCGGTATTACTGCAACCCTTAATGGCAATATCAACTGCTCGCTTGGCTTGGGCATAATAGGCGTAGTCGATCATCATATCCTCTGAAGCATTACCCTTCCGTGACCCGTGGACCCCTGTTGCATCAATCTGGGGAGACTTGATCCCGGCAAACCAGGCTCGTCTTCTGATCTGCGGATATTGATCAGCGTGATAAAAGAACTGCTGAACTTTTTTGATTGTGGCTTCCTTGTCCACCTCTGGCACTAACTCCACGGTTTAATCTCCCCTTGTGATATAATTAGTTTGTTTAGTATTTAAGGAGCTGCACCAACCGGTGTGGCTTTTTTATTTACTTCAGTTCATCTACTGTAACCGTAGAATTATCCCCGAAATAGATATTGTGCTTACGGTTATTCTGATCAACATATTGTAACGAGCGGCTTGAATGCTTGATGTCAAACTTGCCCTTTTCTTCCATGATGACCTTACCATCGGCGTTATAAACTTTAATCTCACGAGGAATACCATTATTCATTTCTGACTTGAAGTCCTTACTAATCCTTCCGCCGCTTGCTGTCTTATTAAAGTACCAGTGGGAGCATCCCCCAAGTAATGCTAAAATCACAACAATTACAGAAGTCACAACTAAAATACGTTTTTTGGTGTTACTCATTTGATGCCCTCCAATGAATTTTTAAGCTTCTTGTGTTCCTTTCGCCGGTTAAGTTTGCGCCGGCGTTTAGTTCGATTCGATTTCTTCTTCGACTTCATTTCTTCACCCTCCACATATTTGTGACCGTTATCGGATCAACCTCGATCTGTTTGAATTGAGTACCTATCGATTGACGTTGAATGATAAACACGAGCGTGTGATAAGCGTAGTGCTTGTGGCCAACGATCCTATACACGTGCGCACCGTCAGTAATCAAAGCACCGTTCTTCTCAGCCTCAATCGCTTCTTCCCGTCTCATCGTATTTGCCCACCTCCTCATACGTTTGCTGAAAGAAATCATCAGGAAGTATCCGATACGAGCCATCTTCAAAGCTCACGATCCAATCGCCATTTTCGACAACGGACAAAGAATTCGAACTGTAATTAGTAAACAAATAATCATGGAACCTTTCAGTCAAAGACCTCTTCATTCTCAAAATGCCGTATTTCCTTTGCTGCTCATCTGTTCCTTGGTATTGTTCTGCTCTGATGGTTCCCTTTTCCCGGTATTTTTTAATCATCATCTTTTCCCTCCTCTTCTAGCATCAAAAACATTTCCACACACCGATCAAGACGCCCAAAAACGCAAATAGCAATGTTCCTACGACTGTTAGCAGATTACCGTTCCCAGTTTGGGGCAATTTTGTCTGTTGATCATTTTGTACCGTATTGCTTTGTGCGGGCTTTTTAACTTGTGATGATAAATTGGCTGGCTTAGCACTTACTCGGCTTGTCGTGGCTTGCTGTGAGCTGTGAGTGGTACTCTTTGCTTCAACGCTTGCCTGCTGATTAGGCTGAGTAACAGAAGCCCGTGCCTGTGATTCAGCCTTCGTAGCTTCCGGCTGTGGCTGGTCTGAGCTGATCTGGCTTGCCTGAGTGGTTGTTACCTGCTGGGTCTGCTGTGGCTGCTGGCTAGGCTGATCGGCTTGTTGCTGGTCTTGTTCCCTCTGCCACTGGGCAACATCATAGTTATGCAGATCATCACCCAACCGAGTTTGTGCTTGCAGCCACTCTTGGTAAGTAGCACCGGCTTTGGCATCGGCAGTCATATAAGCTTCGCTATACCGATTGCCTTGCCCTTGCTCCCAGGCATCTTCACGCTCTTGCAACGCTTGCTGGTACTGAGACCACAACGAATTAATCTTCTGATTGCCTTGAGTTTGAATCTCCACGCGCGTTGGATCAGTAGTGTCAGCGCTAACTGGTACCGATACTGCTAACCCCACCAGCATGATCACTGGTACTAAAAGTAATTTAGGCTTCATTATGTTGGCATTAGCATCGTTTACGAGTTGCTCAAATTGTGATAATTCACCGTTAATCTTTGTTTCCATGTTTAGTTCTCCTTCCGTTGCAGGTCAATGACTTTATGTTGCTCTTCCTCCTCGTATTCATGCATCTTTACTGGCCGCCCATTCTCAGCTACAACGAATCCATCAATCACCACAGTAATTAAGACAGATTTCAAGCTATTGCGGCTAAGCATTTCTAAAATGATCTTTTTCTGGTAATCTTTGTTAATTCTGGCAAAATTAAGCGGCATCATGTTGGCGTCATAGCACCATAGCCACAAAAGATTGTCTTGGTTGTTCTTTGGTTCGGGGATAAGCTCTACTGTCTCGTATCCTTCAAACAACGAAAAGCCGCCCTTGTATTTCTTGTTAATTTCAATCCGTTTCATTTCTTCCACCTCTTCGGTTTCCTAGCCGTTTTGCACCACCATTGTGACCACTCGTAACCCGTGTGATCCATGAATTTAGCTCGCTCAATCTGACGCTTTCTAGTCCTCTTGATCGGACTAATACGCTTATAACCACTCAAAAGGGCAATAAAGTCTTTAGTAACTTTAGGATCACTTTTGACCATGAAACTGACCTCTGGGCTTACTGGTACGTTAAGCATTACTCTTCCTCCTCGTTCAGTGGGCGACCACATTTGGGACAATAGGCAATCGGCTCCAATGAGCCAATAAATGTCAGCCTTAGTGAAGTCCATAGATGCCAGCCGTCCTTCCGTTTGATAAGCCCCATTGTGCAGCCCGGAATGTCTTGAATCATCTTGACATGGCGGGCAGTGCCTTTCTCATGACAGTACGGGCAATTCTTCTGCTTTTCAGTTAGTTTCATCACTATCACCTGATTCTGGTAGATATTCGCCACATAACTTAATCAAATCTGCAAACATCTTCGAGTCAAGCTTATCCACGTAAGCTACTTCTAGCTTGATAACCGGAGTGTTCTCGACTTCAACCATAGCTAGTACAGGATCATCAGCATACTTGACTATAACGTCGCCAGCTTCTTGGTGCCGCAGTTGCAAAAAGTCGCCGTTTAATTCAGCATTTGTTTCGTCTTTTGTGACGATCTCAAAATTCAAATGTGAATCTAAATTGTTTAATTTTGTACCAAAATCGTTAGATTGTATTTTCTTCATTTTTTCCACCTCTTCGGTTTCCTGGCCGCCTTATGCCACCACTGTGACCACTCATAGCCGGTGTGGTCCATAAACTTGGCTCGTTCAATCTGGCGTTTTCTAATTGGCCTACTCTTCATCAGCATCACCACCGAACTTTACATCATAGCTATCAACAATAGCGTCGACAATTTGTTGCTGATTTTCATTTTTAATCAAGATTCTAAGTAATAAAGTCAAAGCAACCGCAATCTGTACTCCGTTGTATTTCTCCACCGCTTTTTGAATACTTCTAACAACTTGATTTATCGTATCTGGATCTAAGTTTGAGTCTTTCAAAATTTCATCAACAGTCATTGTCGTCTGCCTCCTCATACGTCCGCCGGAAGATGTCATCAGCAATGCACCAATGCTCTCCATCAATGCCAGTGGCAATCCAGTCGCCAGTATCAAATTTCATTCCGCCCTCTTTTGTAGGTAATACAAATCTAGGTTCGCCTGCAAAGATATAATATTCCGGATTAATTTTGCCACCGTACTTTCGTGCCATTTTTGCCGACCCATCGAACTGCTCGGCTTTGATGGTTGTCTTCTTGCGATATTCTTTAAGCATTACTCTTCCTCCCCGTTCCAGCTTTGAAAGGTATCTTCGCCATACTTTATTAATTCCAAACCATCCTTCAGTACATAACGATCAATACTCCACCATTCAGGGCGATAGGCTTGAACGTTATAGCCAATGATATTGTTATTATCCCGAAGCGCCCGGCGAAAACGTTTAATTGCTTCTTTTTGATTAGGTGCAATCGTCATATATTCTTCAATGCAGTCCTCACGAATACCTGGTCCAGCAGAGATATGATATAAATGCACCATTACTCTTCCTCCTCGTTCAGCGGGCGATCACATTTTAAGCAAGTGTAAATCTTTTCTTCATCGGTTAAATCGTATAAGGATCCAACGTCCTCAGGGTCACCATTCGGCATAACTCGTAGATAATACTCACCTGCGTCAAATTCAATTTGCAAATAGAGGAGATTGTTAAACATCCACATCTTCTTATACGGATAATGACAATATTTACAGTTCTTTTGCTTTTCGGTTAATTTCATCGTTCAATCCTCCAATAACTGCGCGAACATTACTACCAGCGCAGCCCCGACAACTACATTGGCTGGGTCAACCTTACATATGATCATCGTGATAATCACTGCTGTGACACAGATGATCCCAACGCATAAAGGCAGCTGCTTCATTTGCAATCTCCCATCCGCTGGTCAATCTTTAGCTCAACAGCTTTTAACTTGCCGTCAATGAAGTTAGCGAGTTCTTGAAATGAATTGATGTCCTCACTGATAGCCGCCTTCTGGATCCAGTCCTTCACAGCTTGCCCAAAGTTCTGGTAGTAAAACTTCTGCCCAGCTGGTGTGCCGTCCTTCTGCAAGCGCCCTGACTTCTTAACCAGGATCACGTTGCAATGATTGCTGGAAGTAATACACCACTTATCGTCAAGATCAATCTTCATCCTCGTTCACCTCCACAGCATAAGTAACCGCTGCTACCTGTATCATTGCATTACCGTATTCGATCCAGATGCCATCGTCGTCAATGGCGCCAGAAACAAGGGTAACGCTGTCCCATGTCTTTACGTCAGCGCGTAGTGCTAAAAAGCAATGGCCATCAAACGGCAAAAACTTAAAGCAAACGAATATGCTGTGGTTGTTATACTTAGCCTTTACTGTCGTTGTTCCGTTGATAATGTCTACTGCTTCATCAATCTTCATGTTCTTCCTCCACTTCGATTTCAATCCTCGGGTGATCTGAGTAGTACTTCCCCGTGTGCAACTCAACAATCTCGTTATCATCGACCCACAGGACGCCGTTCAAGCCATCTAACGTGGATTTGATATAGTTGTCCAAGTCGGGCTTCTTCGTCGGCCTGATGGTTCCCTGGGCCTTTAGACGGTGCCGTTTTTTTGTCTCACTCTGCTGGATAGCTCGATAGAACTTGATCGTTACTACCAGCGGACCAGTCAGTGGCTCACCGTGATACATAAACCGAGCGCTCTCAGCTAACTGAGCCTTGTAGACGTGCACCTGCTCCAGGTCGTATAGACGAATGCCTCGACCGAAGCGGGTTGCACGTGGTCGTGCCTGGGCTACTGGCGGGAAGTCAAACGTCAGCTTAATCATCCTCGTTTAGCTCCTCCAGACTGCTGGATCCTTGACCCGTTGCCTTTTCAAATGGTCTGAATCCCGGTTGAAGCTGCGGTGGCCACCGGTGGTAAAAGTAGCCGTTGTCGGCCTGCTCATACCAGCTGCCATCGTCCATAGCGACCACCAGATCACTGGCCAGGGCACAATAGCCACCTTGCACACGATACTCGGTGTCGTAGAACATCGACTTAAACTGCCTCCAGGGCATTGCGTAGCGGCCGTCTGCTGAACCAACCCAGATGATCATGCCCGTATCCTCAACGGTTGTCTCAATTTCATCGACAATGTTGGCCCATTGCATTCCGTCTGGGACCTTTACTTCTTTAATCATGCTGTCACTCCCCTAAATTTATTCGTCATTGCGAAGCACTCGTGTTTCCATTGCTCCGCTTGCTTCTGCTTGCTGATGCCCACTGGGTCAGCTAATACCCACATGAACTGCTTACGCGTCCAGGGAACCTTGTAGTCCTCGTCGTGATAGTCCAGTAAGCGTAGCTGAGTGATAGCCCCATGAAGGTAGCTCTTCACAACTGCTTTAGGATCAGCAATCATCAATTCATTCTTCTCGTGGAACTCGTTCTCGTAGTCCACCTTGAGCAGGTCCTCGGTGGTCTTCCACTTCTTCTCAATCTCATCATTAGTCATCTGGCATCACGTCCTGACTATCATCCGGTGCCTGGTACGTTGACTTAGATGGCTTGGAGTAGTCTTTGCCAAACCAGTCTGGGAGCGTCTCTCGCACTTGGGGAGCATTATATCCTCGCCGCTGTTTGCTCTGCTGCTTATGTTGAGCAGACAGTTGCTCCGCCTGTTCAATAGTCCGCACCGAATTGGCTTCAAGATTCTTGAGTACAGTCAGCAAGTAGGACCAGTTAGGATGTTGAGCGTTATTGTCAGTTTGACGAATTGCCCAGCAGACTAGCGGGTTACCTAGTGTCTTAATGAAGTCGAGGAAGATAGACAGATGAAGCCCTGAGTTGACATTAATGCCCGCTTGAGTTGCTACGTCAAACGGATTTTCATCAGCTTGGCTGGCTGCCGTATCATCATCATCTTTTTTAGTCTCTCTTTTATTAGTCTTATCAGTATTTAGTAAGTCAGTATTTAGTAGTTGCGGGTTTTCCGTATACGGTTTTCCCGTTGACGCATTATCCGATATCGGATTTTCCGTTATCGGGTTTTTGAAGATCGGTTTCTCTGATAATGTCCAAACGCTATCACCAAAAACGCCGTTCTCATTTTTCTGCGTCCGTTTTAAGTAACCAGCCTTTTCCAGTTCATTAACTCCGGTGGAAGTTGAGCCGATACCATCAACTGCATGCTTAGCAACTTCGGTTACTCGGTAGTCCCAATCGTCAGGCTTAGACCATAAGTAGGCGAATAGCCCTTTAGCCTTCCAAGTCAGGTGTTCGTCATTCAGTGGAGTATTGTCTAGCGTCGTGAAGCCTCTTTGGTATTGTTTTCTAATCTTTGGCAACTTTCTCACCTCTTATATATTTAGGTTTGATAATGCTGATATGCTTCTTTCTATTGCAATGATGGCAAGATACCGTAAGATTGCTGTCTTCGTTATTGCCACCCTTAGCTAGAGGAACAATATGGTCTATGTCAAAATCGTCAAACGATACATGGGATCCGCAATAGGCACATATTCCTTTATCACGTTTGTACACTCTTTTACGCTTGACCTTAGAAACCTTCGGCCGTTGCCCTTTGGGGTATCCATGCTTAACGTGCATCAAATGCAACTTTTTATTTCTCTCAAGAAACTCCTTAGTAGTAATTACTTCTATCGCCATAATCACACCTCAATCTCACTTGCATGGACAAACCCATTCAGCATCTTCGTCTCACGGCAGTAGTCACACTTACCGCAGTATTCTGGCTTCTCTTCGCCAGTCATCACTTTCCAGAAATGTGGTTGAAGCTCCTTGAGCTTGTCCATCTCTGTCTGCATCTCGTACGCATCCGTACCATTAGGGCTGCTAAAGTCGATTGCCATCTTATCCGGTGGTGTCTGCTTCGATACGGCAAAGATGAATGGTTGGCAGTCAACGTTGAACGTCTGCCTAATCAGTTCACGGTAGATCGCCATCTGGAGGTTATACTCGCGATCCTGAATAAAGGGGACATATCGGTGCTCCTCAGCATTCCAGTGTCCCTTGTGGATGTCGTCTACCGTCTTCAGATCGCAGAAGTAGCCCTTATCAAGACATAGACTGTCGATCTTGCCCTTCCACCAGTAACCGCCAATCTTGCCCGTGACGATTACTTCCTTGTCTCCCGGACCGTAGAAGTAATTGAACATGTCGTCCTCCTGCAGCGTCTGCACCAGCTGATTAGCGATCTTGAACTCGGCTCGCAGGTGGCCGTGTGGGTAAGTCTTGGTTGGCTTGGTCATCAGGACTTCCTTGTTAGCGTCGATGAAGTCGCTATGACTTTCCACCGACTCAAAGTAACTGTGGACATAGTTGCCAACAAGCAGCGGGATCGGGCTTGACTTGGGCTGCCAGTCTTCCTTGAGCTTGGCTAAGGCACGGGCCTCACATTGCTCGAAGTCCTTGAATAGTGAAAAGCTCATGTACTGCCAGTCAGTATCGTGGGAGTAGTAGTTCTCAGGCGTCAGTTTCATCGGTTGGTTTTCCGGATTCTTCGTTGAAGAGGTCTGTTTGCCCTTCTGCAACGTCTTCGTTTGGTTCTTCGTTGCTGTTGCCATCGTCCTTTACCCCCTTTGCCTTGTCTTCCTGGGACTTCTTGAAGCCCTCTAGCAGTTCAGTGGTGGTCTGCTGCTTATTCTCGGCGGCAGGTGTTACATCGCGCCGCTCCTCATCGTCGTACTCATTACTGGTCGTGTCATTGATAGCACCTGTCAGTAGGTCGCTGTCGTCTGACGTGTTGATGAACATTTTGGCGGCACGATTGAGAACGGTCCGCTTGGCCATCTCCTGGCTGAAGTTCTGCTGCACCTTGTTGTTCTTCTGCCGGGTCTGGGCCCAGGATTGATCAATCTCCTTCTTGGTCATGACCGTGAAGTCAGTGCCCTTGTCAGTCTTGATAATGGCAAAGGCCCCCGTGATTGGCTTGTCTTGGTTCTCAAACTTAGGGTTGAACCTCTTAACGACTAACTCCATATCATCGTTGGCACCAATCTCAAAGTCATCGTCCTGGTGTACTACTTCGGCCCGGACCTTCTGAACACCATCAAGACGCTTGACGGCCGCAACAGTCCCGAAGTAACTTCGTTGCATCTGAAGCTCATTACCGTACACGATGAAGTAGCATTGATCCTTCGCTGGCGATAGGCCCTGCAAGGTCATATCCAGCAATGCCTTAACGATTGAGTCCTGTGTGCATGCTTCTAATGCTGGCCGATGGCTACGATCTTGGACCTTTTGTAATTCAAGGAAGGCCGCGTTCAGTGCGTTAGAAGCGTTGTAGTTTCTCGGCAGTGATAAGTCCTGCGTGGTCTTCATCTGATTGATCCGATCAAGGACCCGATCAGTTAACTTGGTTGGTTTCTGTTGTGTTACTTGATTAGCCATGATTAAGCCTCCTTTACCATGCCAAGAGTAAGCGCGATAGCCTTGCAACGATCAACTTCGGCAAATAAGTGTTGGCCTACCGCTTCTGAGTTATTCATCATTGTTTCAACAGGAATTGCTCCGATCAGGTTATTTAGTCGGTGCATGTCTTTCTGGTTCTCAGTAAGTGTATTTTCTAGTTCAGTCATGATATAATTACCTCGAATTCTATATTCATAAGTTACTTACTTTGGACGTCAGCATCTCCAGTGCTGGCGTCTTTTTTGTTTGGGTTAAGCGGGTCAAAGCCAATCAGTACGAACGCAAGAAGCAATACGATAGCGCCCCCATACGAGCCGATCATGGCGCAGTAACAGCACCAGACCCCGGTTAAGAATGAAAGTGCCTTACTCATCGTCTCCACCTCCTAATCAATGATTGCGGCCAGGTAATACTTCGCGGTGGCTTCGTTGATCTCCTGGTCCTTGAGATCGTTGAAGCAGAATACGTTCGCCGCCCGGTTGTCGAATTGGGCTTTGACATTGGCTGGCAGCTTGTCGAAGTTGACTGCTTTCTTAGCCAGCGCAGTGAAACGGTCTAACTTAGTCATTACTTGTTGCATTGTTAGTCCTCCTTCCATGCTTTGATTCGTAAGCGTCCTCATTACGGCGTAGTAAATGATCGCCGTTGATAAGGTTGACAATCACACCCACCAAAAAGGCTGCAATAATGATCAGCCAAGGCAGGCAAAAGATAAACGTGAACATCAAACTCCTCCTTCCATGATCTTCAGATGCGGATCTTGCTTCTTTTTCTGCTCCCTGCCAAGAAGCCAAGCGTCAAATTGCTTGCGGTCGTAATAAACAACGCTTCCCCGCTTGTAACAGATCTGATTGCCAGGGCCAAGCTCAGCAAGAATTTCGTTATGGCGGTCATTCAGCTGGCCGTATGACAGACCATAGATGCTTCTGTGGCTAATGATCCAATTAGCTGACACAACGTCTGGCAATGGCTCCGACACGCCACCGGTCTTGACAATCGCCTCAGCGACTTGCTTAGCCACTTCCTTAGCCACTGCTTCATCGTGGTGCTTAAGCTCATCAGGCGTTAATACAATAGCGTTCTGCATCTGATCATCTCCTCTCTGCTATACTTGAGTCATCTCCTAGTGGAAGGAGGTGATTCTATGAACGAAGACATTGCAAGTAAAGAAGAAGTTATTGTCAGAATGGATTCACTTGAAGTGCTACAGCAGTTTTTGAAAGATAACCACATTCAAGAACATTCAAAAACTGGTCAACTATTGTCACAGCTTCAAACTAAAACCATTAATCGGATCCTAAGTGATAGTAGAATTCGAATAGCTTCAAAATAAGTTGTGCTTCTTCTAAACTATTAACCTTTCGATAAATCCAAGTTAACTTTTTTAGTTTCTTGGCAGTCACCTTATCCATAGGTGGCTTTTTATTTTGCTTCGACATACTCGACACCTCCTTAAATCTCATCATCAACAATGTCATCCTGATGCTCATAGAAGTTCTGAACCGCTAGCTGGTTGTAGTAGTAACGATTGTTCTTCCAGTACCCGTAACGGTTAGCCGCTCCCTTTGGTGCCTTTAAGCCAAGCCGTTGACCCCAGATACCAATCGTGTAAGGACTAACGCCAAGCTGACCCGCAATGTCACCAGCCGTAAACGTCTTGTCCTGATATACAGGGAACATCAGCTGGTTAGTAGCTTCATTCATCAACTGCTGGTAAAGATCACCATGTGTGCGTCCTGCAATCTTCAGAAGCAACTCAGCTCGCTTGTTAGCATTCTGAGCTTCCATCTCTTTAAGCCATTGCTCTTTGAAGTTCAACTCACGGTTACGCACCGCAATCTCGTCAGAAGTCATGTGGGCTTCAATTGCTTTGTGCTCTTCCTGATATTCATTGAAAAGCGACACGTACTGAGCCGTGAATAACGTACCTTTCTTACCAGTCATTTTGTTAGCTACGAATTCGCAGCCCTGCTTGGTTAACAAGTAGCAAGGATTAACTTTCCCGTTACTTGCTTTATAGGTACTTTCAACAAAGAAATCAGTAGAGCGCAATTTTGCGCTGTACTTAATAACCTTGATATAGTCGCGAATATCGCGCATTAGATCACGATGTCGTTTGCCAATCATCTTGGCAACTTCCCGACTATCCAAAGTCGGTTGTCCGTTGAAATTAAATAACTGTGGTTGCATTTGATTACCTCCTTATCACTAAGAGTGACAATTAATTGCAAAAAAAATTGTGTCCACTGATTCATCGTAGTAGTTAGCAATCTTGATCTTTGTATCATCACTGCCTTTACGATAGCCAGCCTCAAGCATAGCGAGCATTGACTGCGAAATGCCAATGTTTTTAGCCGCTTGAGCTTGAGATTCACCTTTTTCATGTCTCAAACTAATTAAGACTTTGTTAGGTGTGACGCTCATTGCATCGCCTCCTTATCACTAAGAGTGATTTGTCTTACGGCTATTATAATATATCACTTATTGTGATTAGTCAACCACTTTAAGTGACTATTTTTATGATTTTTCAATCACGAATAGTGATATGCTTATCACAAATAGTAGTTACGAGAGGTGAATAGATATGAATATGGGAAATAGAATAGCCGAATTAAGGTCAAATGCTCATATGTCGCAGTTTCAACTCGCAAAAGTGTTAGGAATTGGAACGAGCACGTTGGGAATGTATGAAACTAATAAGCGAAAGCCAAGCCCAAAGGTATTAAATAGAATAGCCGATTACTTTAACGTATCGACCGACTATTTGCTAGGTAGGAAAAAGCTTGATGCTGATACACCCGATAAGCCTTTAAGCAAGAACCAGAAACTGGTTGCCTACTCAATCGACCCGGACATCTCCGATGAAGAGCGTAGAGATATCATCGAAATGGTCAAGATTGCTATGAAGAACCGCCGTCGCGTCTAAGGTCGTGAGCCTATGGAAATGTCTGAATTAGAAAAGATCGAGGATCAGCACCCCGAACTACGCTTCTATATGATCGACGTTCCCAACCCACACTATCATGGCAGCATTGACGGGAACGATGTGTATATAAACGAAAACCAGCCCGAATTGGACTGGCTGAAAACAGCATTGCATGAATGCGTCCACTCTGACTTTGACACCGGTGACTTGTCGGACGGCAGGAAGCTCAGCACGATGGTTGCTGAACGCTGGGCAATTAATGAATCAAGACGTGAATATGATGCAATGCTTAATAAGAGACAGGTTAATTAGTACGTCCAAACGTGATCGACGTTAAAAGCTATCTTGGGGGAAGAAATATGTTACTACAAATAATATGGGTAATCGTTCTGATTGCTTTAGCTTTCTTTTTGGGCAGATTATCTTGGGGATATTTAAAGGACCACAGGTATTTGGCGGCTATTATTCAGGGAGTTGTCGCATTCATGGTCTTAATGTTTGCGTTTGGACCAATCCTCGATTACGAAGATGCTCATGAAGCCCCTTCTCATGTAACAAGTTCTTCAAAAAAATCTAGCTCGTCTAGCAGTAAAAGTAATTCCAACTCGGAAAATGATAAGGAAAGCAGAGAAGTTGTCAAAGCACGGGTAAAAAACACTTGCGATGCTCTTAATGAAGAGATGAGTAAGCATTCAGAACTAGAAGGTTTCTCAATGAAACCATCTGGAGACCAATTTAAGGTAACTGTTCCAAGCTCTACTACGTCCCTTTCTAATAATGATCAGAAATCAATCTATAAGAGTGTCGTTGATTTGATTTATTCCTATGACAACGGGACAAATCAAGGATCATATGTTGAATTTGATGGCGATGACGGAATGCCCGTTGCTCATTACTCATATGTTAGCGATTCGGTCAAATTAGATAAATAAGAAATATGTCTTGGGGGAGTAAACAAAATGAAGAAAATAGGTTTAATCTGTGCCACCCTGCTGGCAGGACTGTCATTGTCAGCTTGCAACAATCTGGCATCACAATCGCATAAGGCATCAAGTAATTCTAATAACAGTAGCTTAAAAGCTGAAAATTCATCGTTGAAGAAGCAGCTGCAAAAGAAACACAAGCACAGTAAAAAGAAGCAAAGTAGCAGTGATCAAAGCTCTGCCATTTCTGATGCAAGCAGTTCAAACAGCCAGCAGTCCTCTACACAGGTAAGCAATGCTCAGCGTACTAGCAGCACACCGCAAAGTAATGGTGGCCAGCAGTCTGCTGCACAATCCCAGCAACAACCATCACAATCAAGTGACCAACGTCCAGACGATGTGCCAGCTAACTTTAAGGAGTACACGTCATACACAACCGACGGGCATAAGATGACCCAATGGAACGACGCTGGCCAGTATGAAGGCGATCCTGACGTCCAGTATCAAACTATCAAGATGCAAACTGATGAAGGATATTAAAAATAGCCCTCTCCGGAGAAAGGACGTGTGAATGGATGAAAAAATCAAATAATTTAGTAATGTTCATTATGTTAGTAATAATCATTGGTGGTGTACTTTACTCGGTAATAACAGATTGGTCGTTGTCGTTAGGTGGCTTGGGTAAACTATGCAAAGACTTAATCCCACTAGCCTCCATAGTCTATGGATATTATTTAGGGAAGTTAAGCTAAGAACAGCCCTTCGGGAAAATAATTCTAATAAATTTAATGTATTCAATCTATTTAAGAAGGAGGAATGCTTATGGAAACACTCAATATTGATGTACCTCTTTTTAGCCAAGTACCAGCCCAAGGTATAAGTCATCCGCTTCCAGTAATCGCAAGCGACGGCAATACATATATACTCAAAAATCAAAATTCACGTGATGATAGCAAAGATTTAGATGCAATGTTCTTTCAAGAGGCCTTATCTACACAACTTGCACAAAAGCTAAATATTCCTGTTCCTGATTGGGCAATCATAGAAATAGATAATCAAACGTTATTAAATTTCCCAGAATTACAATTCCAGTATAAATTTGAGCCTGGAAAATATTATGCTACAAGAAGAATTGAAAACGTTGCTAACGATTTAGTTGCACTGCTTAACGAAGAAATAATGTGTAAAACACGTGGTGCCGCTATAAAATTGCATAATATTTTTAACAAAATATCAAATAAGAATGATATACCCAGCATTATATTATTTGACTTTTGGGTTTCTAACGTTGATAGATTCACTAATAGCGGAAATTTGATTCTCCGAATTGATGGCAAAGGAAATTATATAATTGCGATCGATTTTAGCCATTGCTTTTTTGGCCCTTTTTGGGATAAGACTAAGCAAAGTGATTTTTTGGAAATAATAAATGCTGTTAAAATGAGTAAAGTGAGACAGTTGTCAGCTAATTTAACCAATCTTTATCTTAACCTTTCTAGGGACACTGGTCAGTTACAGTGGAAACTAGGCCTAGTATTCGATGAGCTCCAAAAGCAAATAGTATTTAATAACAAAAATCCTTTCAAACAGGCTATGTTTAAGATTAATAATATTAGTAATAGGCAAATAGCTTCAATGATGGACAAAATACCAGCTAATTGGATTGTGGGAGGTGCCGATCAAAAAGCGTTGTATCTGAATTATTTAAATGCTCAAAAAAGTATTCTACCGGACCTAATGCAATATCAAGCTGAGCAACAATTATATACTAACTTTAAGGGGGGAACATTAGAATGGCGAAAAGAAAAGAATATAAATATTCAATAATATCATATAATCAGAATTCCCTACGTAATGAGAGCATTAATATAGGATTGCTGATTTTTAATGAGAATACCTATAAATACAAAATAATCCCTAATAATTCTAGCAAAATTAATGGCTTAGCGTATTCACAATATTTTAAAGAACTTTTCAAGGAGAATGTTAAGGTTGTCAATTACGCTCTTAAAAATGGAACTGCGACTTCTTTAGATCAATTAAATAAGATTTCTCAACAAATCCAATTCTCAAGTTTTAGAAAAATCATCACTTCTAATATTAATACCATTTTTTCGACTCTATTAGATGAATACGTTGGGAACTATTATCTTAATAGTCGGTCAACATCGGAAACTGTTACCGCAAAACAATTAGCACTAAATATATTTAGTAAGAACAAGGTCTTAAATACTAAAGTAAGTAAAAATGTTAGAGTGAAGCCAAATAGAGATTTAAATATGCGAATCAACATTGACTTTGCCTTTGCTAACGGTAATAACTTAAATCTAATTAATTCAGTACCCGCTTCTGAAGCTTCAATAGATGATTGGTATTCAAAAATGTTTTTACTAACAGAAAAATTTGAGCAAAGCGGTGAAATACTTCTCTTAAGCAATTCATCTAATACTAAAACAAAATCAGAAGAAGTTTCGGATGTATTAAATGATCTAGCATCTAATAAAAGAGTTAAGGCATTAGATCTTGCAATAGCTAAGGATCTGAATTCTTTTAATAAGTATGTTAAGAAAATTCAAGATTCAGATAGCTCTGAAGAAAAAATAAACAGTTTAATAGCAAGAGCAAATATAGCATAAATTAAACCCGTCGAAATCGACGGGTTTAAAAAGCAGCTAAAAAGAACATATATTCGATGAAAGGAGGTGAAAACAATGTGGGTACGCAAAGCGCCAAATGGCAAATACCAATTCGGCGAGAACTATAAGGATCCGTTAACCGGTAAATGGCGGCGAGTAACAACTACCAACGCCAAAAACACATCGCACACCAGAAAACAAGCCCAGATCTATCTTGAGAGTAAGATCAATAAACGGCTTCAATCGGTTGTTGATGGCAAAATAAAACACGGGATTACTTTTGGACAGGCCACTGATGAATGGTTGGCTGACTATAAGCTCACGGTCAAAGACTACACGTATGCTAATGCCACTAGCCGTACCAAGCGGTTAAAACTCGATATTGGTGAAGATACAATCGTCGAGAAGATCACGACTAATTATTTAACTAATTATCTTGATGATTTGATTTACAAGTCAAAGCTCAAAAATGGAACGGTTAAGCACTTCAAAGAGAACCTAAACCTAATTTTTAAATATGCCATGCTACACGACTATTTGAAAAACAACCCGATGTCAGACGTTCAGGTAAACTATCGGAAATCTGAAAGCAGCGATGGCCCTAAATTTTTAGAGCCAGATGAGCTTGCCAACGTCCTCAGCTATTTATATGACATTAATCCCGTCTATGGGCGCTTCTGTGAGTTTCTATACCTCACTGGTATGAGATATGGCGAAGCGGCTTCTATCACCTGGAGAGACATCAACAAGCGTGCTAAGCCGTGGACTGTGTCGATTACCGGGACGATTGTCAAAGTGCCAGGCAAAAAAGCGACAAAGCAATCATCCCCTAAGACACAATCAAGTGTGAGGACGATTACTCTGCCCGATAAGGCTATTGAGATAGTTAAAGATCAGCATCGCGAGGTGAAAGATGGCTTTTTGTTCCGCAATCCGCAAAGCATGTATCTGCCGGAGCCAACGATCAACATGTGGTTACGGTTAGCTAAGGAAAAGTTCAACATTGATAAACCTGTCAGTTGCCACATTTTTCGGCACACACATATCAGCAAGTTAGCTGAATTGGATATTCCGATGTATGTCGTACAAGAACGAGTTGGTCACAGTAGTGAAAAGACAACCCGAGAAATTTATCTGCACGTAACAAAAAAGGCCAAGCAAAAACTTGACCAAAAATTGAATTCTCTATAAGTTTGTGCCAAAAGTGTGCCAAACGGTAAGCCGAGAAGTGCTTATGTCCTCTGTATAGCAACGTTTATAGTGCACGGAGGTGGTTTCCCTTCTACTCGTCCACAAAGTTGCTTAAGTACTCCCAGCGGGCCGTCTTCTCATCGATCTGCTTCTGTACCTTGTTGAGCTGCTTCTGCAAATCAGCCAGCTTGGTGTAGTCGCTGGCTGCTTCCGCCATCTGCTTCTCCAGGTCCTGGTGCTGCTGGTCAAGCTGGTCGAGGTCATCATCGATGTGATTCCACTCCAGCTGTTCCGCGTAAGTCAGCTTGGTCTTCTTCTTGGCCGCAGGCTTCTCTTTCGGCTCTGGCTTGACCTTCTTCGCAGTTGCCTTGGCTTCCTGCTGACTGTCCTTGGCGGCTTGTTGTTCCTTGAGGTAGTCGGTAAACCGACCCGTATAGCGTTGGATCTGGCCATTTCCATGGAAGATCAGCAGATCATCGGCCACCTTGTCGAGGAAGTAGCGGTCGTGAGAAACCGTGATGACCGTACCGGCAAAGTTATCCAGGTAGTCCTCCAGCACCGTCAGCGTTCCGATGTCCAGGTCGTTGGTTGGTTCGTCCAGCAGGAGGACATTCGGTTGCTGCATCAGGATCTTCAGCAGGTACAACCGCCGTTTTTCACCCCCGGAGAGCTTCCGAATCAGGGTGCCGTGCATGAAACGGGGGAAGAGGAAACGTTCCAACAGCTGAGTAACACTGATCTTGTTGCCGTCCTTATCAGTAACGTTTTCGGCAATCTCGCTCAGGAAGGAAATCATCCGCTTGCTGTCATCGACCCCTTCGGTCTGCTGCGTGTAGTAGCCAAGCTTGACCGTTTCCCCGATCTTCAGTACCCCGCTGTCCAGGGGAACCCGCTGGGCAATCACATTGAGCAGGCTGGTCTTCCCGGCCCCGTTCTCCCCGGTGATCCCGATCCGGTCACCGGCCTGGACCAGCCAGTTGAAGTCCTTCAGGATCCGGTGGTCGCCGAGTTGGAGGTTGGCGTTCTCAAACTTGATAACGTCTTTCCCTAGGCGTTGGGAGCCCAGGTTGATGGAAATATCCTGGTCGACCTTCAAGTTGCCGACCTTGCCCTCCAGCTCGTGGAAACGGTTGATCCGCCCCTTCTGCTTCGTACTGCGGGCCTTGGCCCCTGTCCGCATCCAGGCCAGCTCCTTCTTGTAGAGCTGCTGGTTCTTCTTCTCGGTTTCCTGGGCGAGTTCGACCCGCTCCGCCTTCTTGGCCACGAAGTCCTGATAGTTTCCTTCGTAATGATAGAGATTACCGAAGGAGAGCTCCCAGATGTGGTTGGTGACCTGGTCCAGGAAGTAGCGGTCGTGGGTGACGACCAGGACGGCGCCCTTGTAACTCTTCAGGAAGTCCTGGAGCCAAATAACTGAATCGAGGTCCAGGTGGTTCGTCGGTTCATCCAGCAGCAGGAGGTCCGGCTGTTCAATCAGCACCTGGGCCAGGCCGACCCGCTTCTGTTGGCCCCCCGACAGTTCGCCGATCTTCTGACTCGTGTCTTTGATCTTCAACTGGTTCAGGATCGTCTTAACCTGACTGTCGGCCTCCCAAGCATCTTCCTGGTCCATCTTAGCCTGCATCTTGGTGTAGCGATCGATCGCCTGGGGATCTTCGGGGTGGTCGCTGAATTTCCTCAGCGCATCCTCGTATGCCCGGATGGTCTTAAAGACCGGCTGCTGGCCCTCAAAGATCGCCTCCATGGTCGTCTTATTCTCGTCCAGTTCCGGCTGCTGCTTGAGGTAGCCGATCGTGTAGTCGTTGGGCTTGGTAATCGTGCCCTTTTCTGGGCTGGTCTCACCGCTGATGACGTTCAGGAGGCTGGTCTTCCCGCTCCCGTTGACCCCGATCAGGCCGATCCGGTCATTTTCATTAATAATAAAATTAACATCCTTAAAGAGGGTCTTCTCACCATAGGTACTGGTTAGTCCCTCAGCACGCATTGTTTGCATTTTTTACCCCTTTTCTTCCGCGAGTTGCCGGGCGGTCGCCAGTAAGGTCTCCCGGTCATTTGTCAATTGACCTTGCACTACTGCTCTTGTCAAATCATTTAGAACCTTACCCAACAGGGGGCCGGGTTTGAGCTGACCATCGACAATCAAGGTCCGTCCGTCAACTGCCAATTCCTTGCTGCTCTTGATCGGCAATGCCTGGTACTGGTTTTCGATCTCAGAATCATCCTTGACCCAGCCGTAAAGCTTGGCCACCTGGTTGGCATCCTGAACAGCCTGCCAGCCGCCCTCAAATAGGTCCATGGCTGACAATGTATTATTACGAAGGCTAGCAACCAGCGGCACGATCTTCTTGACCTGCTTGATCAGGTCATTGGAGGTCTTCCACTGTTTGAGAAAGCATCCAATTTGCTGGCCGGTGAGCCCCAGCTGAACACAGATCATGGCCCAGGCCTGCTGGGTATTCGCCAACTGCCAGTTATTCAACACCAGTAATCCGCTCAGGGCATCCTTTTGGTCGGCTAACCCGGGACAATATTGGTACAGGCCGGTGGCAATAAAGTCCTTCAGCCCGCTGACCGGTTGCTGACCTAAAAGCAGCTTTTCAAATTCAACCTGGATCCGTTCCACCGCAATCTTCGCTAACAGCGGCGCATTCTGCTTGATTCCCGCCAGGGTGGCCGGGTCAATCATAAAGCCCAGCTTGCTGGCAAAGCGAACTGCCCGCATCATTCGCAGGGCATCCTCGTGGAAGCGTTCGTTAGGATCACCAACCGCCCGAATCAGGTGCTTCTTCAGGTCGGTCAGGCCGTCAAAGAGGTCGATCACTTCCCCATTCTCCCGGAGTGCCAGGGCGTTAATCGTGAAGTCCCGCCGCTTAAGGTCTTCAGCTAGGGACCGCACAAAGGTTACCTTGTCCGGGCGGCGGTAGTCCTGGTAGCCCGACTCGGTCCGAAAGGTCGTCGTCTCATAACCAGTCCCGTGGTCCAGAATCATCACGGTGCCGTGTTCGATCCCCGTATCAACGGTCCGCTTGAAGATCGCCTTGATTTCACTGGGATAGGCACTCGTCGCAATGTCGATATCGTGGATGGGGTCCCCCAGGATGGTATCCCGCACACACCCACCGACAAAGTAGGCTTCAAAGCCGGCCTGCTCGATTTTCTGCAGGACGGGACGGGCCGGCGTGAAAATTGCCGGAAGCTCTTTAATTATCATTTTATCAAGTCCTTCTTTTCGTCTGCTATTGATTATAACAAATCACCTTTTACTGTGCTAATTTCTGTTTTGTGGTATAGTTAAAGTAAATTACTACTTCAAAGGAGGAGTCTTGCGGTCATGAACTACCCATACCAAAAACAATTCCAGGACTTTCTGCGCGACCAGAAGAAACTGGCTCCGCTGACCGTCCAGACTTACGAGACCAGCCTGACTAACTTCTTCAGCTATTTGCTGGCTAACCGGCCCGCCTTTGCACACGACCCCCGGCTGGCGAACCTCACCGAAAGCGACGTCCGGGCCTACTTCGACATGTTGCGGACCAAACAGGGAATTACCATGGGAACCTACAATAAGATCCTCTCCCACCTCAACCGGTACTTCCGCTACCTCTTCACCCATCAATTGATTGCGGATTACCCGACCCTCACTCTCCACGGCCAGGCCATTAACCCTCGCCAGCGGATCTCAACCAAGTGGCTCCAGCAGCTGGATACAATCCTCCAGGATAACCACGTCCACTACTATACCCGGCTGACCCTCCTTCTCAGCAAGCACGGCTTTACCGTGGGTGAGTTTCTCCAGCCCGGCTTCTACCGGGTCCTGGACCAACTAACGATCACTGATCCGGTCGAGCAGGCGTTTCTTCGGCAGTACAACGACTTCATCCGGCCCCGCCAGGCCCTACAGAATTCAGCCGACCTCTTCTTGAAGCAGCGCTACCAGCCGGACGCACCCCAGCTCACCAACGCTGGCCTTCATAAGTACCTGCGGAACGATCAGGATTACCTTGGTTTCCACCTCGCCCCCAAGTACCTTCACCAGAGCTATGTCCTGACCGAGTTGGCCAAGCACCGGGACTTATCTGACGGGGAGCTGATGGATCGCCTAAAGCTCGATCCCGCATCCCTGCTCTACTACCAGCGGCTTCTTTTGAAACTGCAATGAAAAAGCTAGTGACTCCACAAATGACGGAATCACTAGCTCTTTTTTATACTGTCTAATATTCCTCGTACTCGTCCAGCAGGTCTTGCATTGCTGTGTCAGTTGGTACCAGGGCCAGGTAACGGCGCAGTTCCGGCAGCAAGTCTTGGGTATTCCCCATCTCCCGGTCGAAGTCAATCAGCTCCTTCAGGAAGGTTGGATCATCCTGGTAGCTCGGGGCCGCAGCGCGGAAGTACTTGCCAGCAAGATCAAATTGTTCTGTCCGCTGGTAGGACCGGGCCAGGTTCCAGTACACCTGGGGGTCCACCTCGTCCTCCTTGATCAGCGGGGCCAGCAGCTTGATGTTGGCCTGGTCGTCATGCTGGTGCAGGAGGAAGTTGCTGTACTGAAGGATGATGGTCAGGTTGTCCGGGTCCAGTTCATGAGCCTTCTTGAGGTATTTCTCCATCAACTGGTGGTTGCCGAGGTGGCTGACGATCGCGGCCGCCTGTGAGTACAGCTGCTCGTTGTACTGGTCAACCGCGAGGCCCTCCTGAATCGTCCGCAAAGCTTGAGGATAGTTGCGCTGCTTGGAGAAAGCCTGCGCCAGAACCGGATAGGCAGATGCGTACTGGTCATCGTCTTTGATCAGGTCCTCCAAAGTCTTGATCGCCGCATCCACCTGGTCGAGATGAAGCTGGGTCATCCCCGTCTGGAAGCGGATGTCGCTCGTCTGGTAGTCGGGCTTGACCTGCTTGAGGTAGCCCAGGGCCTGTTTGAATTGACCGCTCTGGGCATAGCACATCCCCAGCCGCCCGGCGATGTCGACCTTGGCAAATTCGGTATACCCGTTCTTGATGAGACGGAAGTAGTAGTCGATGGCGTCATCGAAGCGGCCCACCAGGTAGTAGAACTCCGCCAGGGCAAACTGAACGGCTGGTTCGTCAGGAGCCAATTGTTCGGCCTCCTTCAGCTTCTGCTCAGTAACTTCGAACTCCTCCTCGGTCTGGTAGAGGTCGGCGGCCACCAGCAGGGATTCCAGGTAGGCCGGGGAGTCCGGCTTTACCTGAGCCAGGTAGGAGAGGGCTTCGTCATTATGGCCCTCATCGATGGCAATCGTCGCCAGGTTGGTCCGCAGCTCGTCCTCGTCGGGGTAGCGCTGCAACAGGGTCAGGTAGGTCCGTCGTGCCTGGCGGAGGAAGCCCAGACCGTACAGTTCCTCGGCCAGACTGAAGAGCATATCATCGCTGTCATGGTCGAGGGCCTGCCGGAAGGTCCGCTTGGCGTTGGTCAGCTCACCCGCCTGCAGTTGATCAAGCATCTGTTCTGAATATGTCAATTTTGGTCGCTCCTATTTAGTAATATGTCTTAAGAATAGCAAAGATTACCGCAAAAATAAAACGAGAGGGCTAGCTGAGCTAGCCTTCTCGTTTGTTATATTAGGCTGTTAATTACTTAACAGCGTCCTTCAAAGCTTTACCAGGCTTGAATGCTGGTACCTTGCTTGCAGGAATTTGGATTTCTTTACCAGTTTGTGGGTTACGGCCCTTCCGTGCAGCACGTTGACGAACTTCGAAGTTACCGAAGCCGATCAATTGAACCTTTTCACCCTTAGCCAAAGATGCTTGGATAGAACTGAAGACAGCGTCAACAGCAGCCGTAGCATCCTTCTTAGTCAAGCCAGTTGCAGCAGCAACATTACTTACTAATTCTGCTTTGTTTGCCATTTGATTTCACCTCCCACAAATCGACGCCACCGAAGCGGCACCAATGAATGTTAATTTTGAGTGGTCCAAAATTAACGAAATAATTACGAGGAGTTCGTATCATTTCATTGTTAAGGTTAGCATAGTGAAACCCTACTGGCAAGCGCTTTTCACCAATTTTTAAGCCTTTTTTATGGTTTCCAAACACCAATAATTTTACTGACGCTGACGCTTAATCAGGTGGATCGGCGTCCCGCTGAAATCAAAGGCTTGCCGAATCTGGTTTTCCAGATAGCGCTGGTAAGAGAAGTGCATCAGTTCGGGATCGTTGACGAAGATCACAAAAGTTGGCGGCGCCGTGGCAACCTGGGTCCCATAGTAGATCCGCAGCCGCTTGCCGTTCTGGGTCGGGGTTGGGTTCGCCGCGATGGCGTCCATCAAGACGTTGTTGAGAACGGAGGACTGGATCCGCCGCTTGTGATGCGCATTGACCTCCTCAATCAGCCCCGGCAGCTGGTTGAGCCGCTGCTTGGTCTTGGCGGAAACAAAGATGATCGGCGCGTAGCTCAGGTACTGGAACTCCTGGCGAATCAGGTTGGTGAAGTCGGTCATCGTCCGGTGATCCTTCTCCTTTAAGGTATCCCACTTGTTAACGACGATGATCACCCCGCAGCCGGCCTCATGGGCGTAACCGGCGATGTGCTTATCGATTTCACGGATTCCCTCTTCAGCGTTGAGAACCACGCAGACCACGTCACTGTCGTCAATGGCCCGCATCGCCCGCATCAGGGCATAGCGTTCCGTATTCTCGTAGATCTTGCCCTTCTTCCGGATCCCAGCCGTATCGACCATTGTAAACTCCTGGCCATCCGCGGTTGTAAAGCTGGTGTTAATCGCATCACGGGTGGTTCCCGCGACGTTGGAGACAATCACCCGGTTCTGGCCTAAGATCGCGTTAACCAGGGAAGACTTGCCGACATTCGGCCGCCCAATGAAACTGAAGTGAATACTGTCGTCTTCTTCGTTGGCCACGTTGTCCGGGAAGCGGTGGATGACCGCATCCAGCAGGTCTCCCATCCCAACACCGTGGACACTGGAAACCGGGTATGGTTCGCCCAACCCCAGTGAGTAGAAGTCGTACACGTCGCTGCGTCGCTCCGGGTTATCGACCTTGTTGACTGCCAGGACCACCGGCTTGTCAGAACGGTAAAGGATCCGGGCCACCTGTTCATCGGCATCAGTGACCCCGTTCTCGATATCAACCACGAAGATGATCACGTCGGCTTCATCAATGGCCACTTCAGCCTGCTCCCGGATCTGGGTCAGAAGCGGCTGATCAGACAGCTCAATTCCCCCGGTGTCAATCAAGTTGAAATGCTTTCCCAACCATTCACCGTGAGCATAGATCCGATCGCGGGTAACCCCGGGAGTATCTTCAACGATTGAGATTCGTTCACCCGCAATACGGTTAAAGAGGGTTGACTTGCCGACGTTCGGCCGGCCAACCACTGCGACAACTGGATTTGCCATAATTTTCACCCCTTTTAATTATTGAATAAAAGAAAGGCTGGGAAGAAATACCTTTCTTCTCAGCCTCCCCGAATGCAACTTAATTGGAATTAGTTGTTCCGTAAGTCCTTCAGCTTGTCACCAATCAAATCACCCATGGAGAAACCAGTTTCTTCTTCTGGGGCGTTGTTCATGGCGTTCCGGTTGTTGTTCCGGCGTGGACGACGGCCACCGCGACGGTTGTCGTTGTCTTCACCCTTTGGACGTTCTTCAAGAGCCTTCATGGATAAGCCTAAACGTTGACGTTCTGGGTCGACGTTCAATACCTTAACCTTGACTTCTTGACCTGGCTTAAGTACATCAGCTGGCGTAGCGATGTGCTTGTGTGAGATTTGGGAAATGTGAACCAAACCTTCAACGCCAGGGAATACTTCAACGAAGGCACCAAAGCTCGTCAGACGCTTAACAGTACCAGTCAGAACAGAGCCAGCTGGGGCCTTTTCTTCGATATCATCCCATGGTCCAGGAAGCGTCTGCTTGATGGAGAGTGAGATCCGCTCACGGTCAGAGTCAACGCTCAATACCTTAACCTTAACGTCTTGACCAGCAGACAGAACATCTGATGGCTTGTCAACGTGGTCGTAGGAAATTTCAGAAACGTGAACCAGACCATCAACACCACCGAGGTTAATGAAGGCACCGAAGTTAGTCATCCGGGCAACCTTACCTTCAACGATGTCGCCAGGTTGTAATTCGGCAAAGATCTTTTCAGCAGCCTTTTCGTGTTCAGCCTTAACGATTTCCTTGTGGGAAAGGATCAAGCGGTTTTCGCTTGGTTCGATTTCGATGATCTTGAATTCAAGTTCTTGACCCTTGAACTGGTTCAGATCTTCAACGTAGTGATCAGTGATCATTGAAGCAGGGACAAAGCCACGTACTCCAGCATCAACAACTAAACCACCCTTAACTGCTTGGGTAACCTTAGCAGTGATGGTTTCACCATCATCGAACTTCTTTTGAATGTCATCCCATACCTTACGGGCTTCAAGACGACGGTGAGAAAGTAAGTAACTACCATTTTCCTTATCGTTACCAATCTTAGAGATGACAACTAAGTCTAATTCGTCACCCACTTTAACTGCATCATTGATGTCTTCAACTGGCTTGGTTGATAATTCCTTAGCAGGGACGACACCTTCAACCCCTGCATCTTTAATACCAACGATAGCTTGACGATCGTCATCGATTGCCAAAACTTCACCCTTGACAACATCGCCCACCTTAACAGTTTCGATGCTATCGAGTGCCTTTAACATATCGTTGTTCTTTTCATTGTTTTCAGCCATTAAAAAAAATCCTCCTTGCAACAATCAACTCTAGAAACTATTCTACTAAAAAAAGTTTAGTATTTCCAGTGTTTACTGTAATTGTTCCTGAGTTTTTTTGATTATTTTGCTGATCTCGTCCACAACCTGGTCAATCGTCAGGTTGGTGGTGTCCAGCCGGGTGGCATCAGGGGCCTGAGTCAGCGGTGAAACTGCCCGGGTTGAGTCCTTCTTATCCCGAAGTTCAATTTCCTTTTGGAGCTCCTCTAAAGAAGCCGTTGCAATCCCCTTCGCCTTGTTTTCAACATAACGCCGGCGGGCCCGCTCATACGCTGTGGCCACCATAAAGATCTTAACGGGGGCGTTCGGCAGAACGGTCGTTCCAATGTCACGGCCATCCATCACGATGCCGCCATTCTGGGCGATCTCTCTTTGCTGACGGGTCATTTCCGTCCGGACCGCCGGAATCGCCGCCACCGCGGAAACGTTATTGTCAATCTGCCCCTGCCGGATGTCCTGGGTGACCTCATCACCATCAAGAAACACCCGCTGTTCGGGGTCGCCGGGCTGAAAGCTGATCTTGATCTGCTGAGCCAGGCAAACAATCTGGTCGGTATCATCCATCGATAGTCCCTTGCGCAAGGCGGCCAGGGTCACAACCCGATACATTGCCCCCGTGTCACAGTACACATAGTTAAAACGCTTCGCCACCAGCTTGGCAACCGTACTTTTCCCTGCTGAGGCCGGCCCATCAATGGCTACTTGGATCCCCTTTGTCATATCTATTCTTTCACTCCAAATCTATCTTACTCGTAACTGCTGACCAGGATGAATCGCAGTCCTGATCGTCATATTGTTCAACCGGGCGAGTTCCTGGGCGGATATCCCATTGCGTTCCGCAATCCGGTAAACACTCTCGCCGCGCTGCACCGTCACATACCGCTGTCCCTGCGTATTTCTCGTCAGTGAACTACTGCTGCTGTCAATGCTGCTAGTCCGACTGGTCTGACTGCTCGAAATGCTACTGCTGCTTGTGATCGATGCGGCAGATGACTGACTACTGCTTACAGACGAACTGCTGGCGCGGTGATGTTTTTTAGCTGAGGTTTGGGACCGTTGAGAAGCTTTTTTTTTACTACTCACGGATGACGACGCCTGCTGTTCCGTCCGCAACGGGTGATTGAACGACTGCTTGTTGTTGACCCAGTAGATTACCGGGGCGGCAGCCAAGATAATAATCAGAACAATCAGGACCGTTGTGACCATTGAATTGTGTGATCGTTGCCGACGGTGTTCCGTCCGTGATAGGTGGCCGTCACTGTCCAGATCCTCGTTATCGGCAAAGGTCTTATCCCACAATTCATCACGCTGTTGGCGGGTCTCTTCATGATGCTCACTCACTAAATAAACCTCCTTCACGATAAAGTTTAACGTCTTTGATTGTAGCGCACGTCTTTGCGTCTTGTCTAGCACCGAATTGTCATTCTGATGGTTGGTTAAAGAGCTGACGCAGGCGCTGGTGCCAGTCAGCCTGCTCGGCACTTGCTGGTCTGCGCGGTGACTTCGGCAGGGAAAGTTTCCCCCTCCATTCTTGCTGGTCAATATCACAACACGGCGAAGGAAAGTCACCGGCCTCCTCACCGAAGTAATTCAGCAGGAATGACCGGCGGCACGTTTTCAGGCTGGTATAATCCAACATTCGTTGCAGACTGAGCGCTTGCTGGCGCCGCCGCTGCTTAAAGGCCGCAATAATCTGTGCCGGCTGGTAGCCATGGTTCAAATAGAAGGTAAAGAGTTCCTGGTCATCCCCCAGCACATTCGGCCGCAGCTGATGGTTTTTAACCTGAGTTAGAAGGTCGACACTAGGCAGACTGATGGCCGTCAGCTGACTCGGCAGGCCTTCATCCCCCGGCGCATACAATAGGATGGCCACGCTCTGCTGACCATCACGACCGGCCCGGCCAATTTCCTGCATATAGCTTTCCAGATTGGCCGGCAGGTGGTAGTGGATAATATAGCGGATATCATTCTTATCAACCCCCATCCCGAAGGCGCTCGTCGCACAGACAATTTGAACCTGATTATTCATGAACTGCTGCTGGATCTTGAAGCGATCGACCGGAGACATCCCCGCGTGATAGGGAGCAACTACCAGGCCCGTCTGCTCCCGGAGCCAATCGGCCATCTGCGTTGCCAGTTTCCGACTAGCGAAGTAAATGATCCCCGGTCCCGGAAGGCTGGCAACCAGCTGGAGCAGCCGTTCGTCCTTAGCCTGCGGGTTAGCTACCCGGTTCACCACTAGAAAAATATTGGGCCGGTTGACCGAGCGAATCACCTGGTGAACTTGGTTGTGATCCAGCCCCAGCTTATTAAGAATATCGCGCCGAACGCGTGGAGTCGCGGTGGCAGTCAGCATCAGCAGCCGCGGCTGGCCGATCCGTTGGCGAATCTGTCGCAATAGCAAGTACTCGGGACGAAAGTCGGGCCCCCACTGCGAGATACAGTGGGCCTCGTCAACTACCATCATGCTTAACGGCGTCCGATAAAGGGCAGCCAGGACGGCCGGATTAGTCAGGATCTCCGGTGAAGCAAAGATGAAGCGGAAGCTGGCCAGCGAGTGCAAGACCTGGTCACGCGCCGGGCCCTGTAACTGGCTGCTCAGCATCACCACCCGCTTTTCACCATGCTGCCGGAGGCGATCAACCTGGTCCTGCATTAAAGAGATTAACGGCGAAACAATAACCACCCCACCGGGCAGCAAGTAAGCAGGCAACTGGTATAATAGCGATTTGCCGGCCCCCGTCGGCAGAACCACCAGGGTATCATGCCCCGCCAATAATGATTCAATCGTCTCCTGCTGGCCAGCGCGAAAGTGCTCATAACCGAAGTACTCGTGCAACAACCGGTATATTTCTGCAGAATCAGTCATGGTGTTCCCTCCCCCGAAGAATTTGAAAAAGGCGGTAATCAAAGAAGGCCTTCCCTGCATCCTGCTCATCGGAATTAAAATGCCAGCTCGTGACGTCCGGATCAGGATACTGCTTAGCCAACGCTGCTCGTTTGGCAGGCGGCAGCAATTGGTTCCAATCCAGCTGCTCTGGGCATAGGATGGCCACCTCCAAGAGATGTTCCCGCACCGTGCTTAACTTCAAGCGGCGCCGCGCAGCAATCTGTTCCAGTGCGGCCCCCTGGCGATAAAGTTCCAGGGTCACGGCCGTACTCTTGGAGAGCGGGCCAGCGTTGAGCAACGGGCCAAAAAGATCCTGCAGGGGCCCCGGAACGTGCTGGCAGTAGGCGGCCACCCCCAGGAGCAGGTCATGGTTGAGGGCCAGCATATCCGCTTGCGAAAGGCGCAGACGCTCGGCCAGCTGGTTATTCGTCCACGCCGGCAGATCATGGCCAACCAAGCCGTCAACCAGAAACACCGCCAGTCGTTGATCGACGCTCGCCAGGCCGGTTGTCAGCTGGTCGAGGTCGCGATAGACCGCTGCTGCCAGCTGGCGGTGGTTGGCTTGGCGAAACCACCGTTTTACCGCCAACATGTGCCCATAGCCAACCGTCACCGGAGCGTACTTGGCATTATGGTAGGCGTATTCCGAAACCACCTGCATTCCCAGGAGCAAGCGCTGACCGAACTGGTTGGTATTGGTCAGCCAGTACCAATCCAAGAAATGCGGCTGGTATGGCTGCTCTGCTTCTTGCCATTGGACCCCCTTCACCGTCAACCGCGCCTGCTGCTCATCGTCAATAGTTATCAGTTGTTCATCTGCCAACGCCTTGATCACCGCATCGTATTCGGTGCGTTGAAGCTGCCGAGCGGCGCCCAGCCACGGCAAAAGGCCATACTGCTGGCCCCAAAATAGGTTTGACACCGTCAGCCGGTTCGTCAGCAAGCTCTCAATTACCCGGATCCGGCGGGGCTGATGATAAGAAAAGAAACGTAGTATGTATGAATTCATAGCAAAAACCTCATTATCCATTCTCTCACTAGATATAAACGGAAACAAACCTTAAATACACGAAACAAGGGACCGCAGCAAAATCACTTTTACTGCAATCCCTTGTTTTTAATTAATCAATCATTCCTATTGATAACGGCGAGCGGTCAGCCACGGCTTCAACTGCGTCGCAACAATTGCGAAAATCCCCGTGACCAGCAGGCCCTTGATAATATTAAACGGCAAGACCCCGAGGGCGACCAGCTGAGAAACCGGCAGGGTCGATTTCCAGTTCCAAACCGCCATGTACAGCGGGGTCAGGACCCATAGATTCAGCAGGGACATCACCACGGTCAGGACCACCGTCGCCGTAACGCTTCCAACCAGGAGCTGCTTTTTTGGTGACCACTGCGGCCGTCTTCGCCAAATCAGACAGAACGGCAGCAGGAGGGCCAGCGACGAGATGAAGTCGCCGAGCAGCCCGATCAGTTCGCCAACGGAGAAGCCCCGAACCATGCCGTGGATCAGGCACTTGATCACGGCGATTACAATCCCCCCGACTGGCCCATAGAGGTAGCCCCCGATTAAGACGGGGACGTCCGAAAAGTCGATCTTAAGGTAGGAAGCCATGGGGATAATTGGAAACTCAAACAACATCAGGATAAAGGCAAGCGCCCCTAAGCAGGCGATTCCTACCAACCGTTGAATTCGTAAATGCGACACTGTCATAATAACAACCTCCATTGAGATTGCCTTCAGTCGGCCCCGTAAATAAAAAAGCACTACCAACAAATACTGTCAGCAGCGCCTAACATAATTAGGGTTAACGTACGTAGAAGTCTCTTCTATATACCAGACTATACTGTCGGCTCCAGGATTCAACTGGATCAACCACGTGATGTGGGTTGCGGGCTTGCACCGCCGGTCGGGAATTTCACCGCGCCTTGAAGACAACTTTTTTAATTTTACAATTCCTATTATATGGGCTTATCCGCGTCGTGTCAACGTTTTTAGCGTCTTTCAATTCCATGCCATTCCATACTTTTCCGTAGTTTTTGCTGTATTTTTGCTATATCGGTGCAATATTGCAATAGCCAATCATTCAACTAAAGCTGTTTCAGTTTGGTAACCTCTTCGGGCCGCAGTTCACGGAATTCTCCCGACTGCAGGCCCTGAAGGTTCAAGAAACCATACGTTTCCCGGTGCAATTTGATCACTGGGTGACCAACCGCTTCAAACATCCGCTTGACCTGGTGGTAGCGGCCTTCGTGGATCGTCAGCTGGACCAGACTGGTCTGGTGGTGACGGTCAACTTCCTTCAGCCTGGTCTTGGCCGGTTTCGTCTTGCGGCCATCGACCCGGACACCGAGACGCAGCCGCTTCAGCTCATCGTTTTGAACAATTCCCTTGACCTTCGCAATGTAGGTCTTGGCAACCTCAAAGCGGGGGTGCATCAGCTTGTTGGCCAGGGCACCGTCGTTGGTCAGCAGCAGGATCCCCGTGGTGTCATAGTCCAAGCGGCCAACGGGGTAGATCCGTTCCTCCACCTCGTCTTCGCGCAGAATATCGACCACCGTCTTCCGGCCCTTATCATCGTGGGCACTAGAGATAACCCCGCGGGGCTTATTCAATAGGTAGTAAACGTGTGGCTCACGGTGGATCGGCACCCCGTCAACCTCCACCTTGTCGCGGCGGCCAACCTTGGTCCCGAGCTCAGTGACCGTCTCACCATTGACCTGGACCCGGCCGCTTTGAATCAGCTTCTCAGAGGCCCGCCGCGAGGCAACCCCCGCTTCGGCCATCACTTTTTGTAGTCTCTCCATTAATTTTCTCCTCCTTGCTTCCGGGACTGGAATGCCGCTAAAAAGAGGTCTCCTCTCAGATCAGCACTGTCGAGATCCTCTTGCTCCGGCAATGGCGGCAGGTCATCCAGCGATGACAGGCCAAAGTAGTCCAGGAAGCTTTCCGTTGTGACGTAGCGAAATGGCCGGCCAGGGGCATCTAAGCGGCCATGGGTATCTACCAGCCCCCGGGCCATCAGCTTTTGCAGCGAACCTGAGCTCTGTACGCCCCGAATCTCGTCAATCTCCAAACGGGTAATCGGCTGGCGGTAGGCAATAATGGCCAGGACCTCCAGCAAGGCATTGGTCAGCGGCACCGTCAGCGGAATCTCAAAGTACTGCTTGATCACCGGGGCCAGCGCCGGCTTAGTGGCCAAGCGGTAGGTTTGACCGCTGTGCAAAACGACAAGAGCACTATTAGGGTCCGCCGCATAGCGTTCCGCCAGCTTATCCAGCGTCGCAGTGATTGCCGTTTTCATGAAGCCGGTGATCTTGGCCAGGTCACCAACAGTGATTCCCTCATCACCGCTGATGAAAAGCAGGCCCTCAATCTGGGCGGTATTCGTTATTTCGGTAGTCATCACTCTTCAAACCTTCCTTAATAATTATTGGGGCGAACAATCCGGCCTGTTCAATATGCACGGCCTGGTGCTTAGCCAGTTCCAGAACCGCGAGAAAGGTGGTGACCAGCTCATCCCTGGTTATCGCTCTTTCCAGCAGGTCGACAAAGCGCTGTGGCCCGGCCGTCACCCTCTCAAAGACCGTCTGCATCTGCTGGGCAACACTGACCTTCTCGGCCACCACAGTTTCCACGGTGGGTTGTGTAAAGCGGTGCCGCTTGAGAACCTGGCTAAAGGCCGCCTGGAGCTGGTCAAGACTGACTCCCGGGGCCACCTGTTCACTCACCAAGTCACGGGGAACCCGCATTGCCGGCCGGGTGTACTCCTGCTGCCGGTAACTCTCCTTGTCCTTGAGATGGTCGGCCGCCTTCTTATAGCGCTGGTATTCGATCAGCTGGTCAACCAGTTCCTGACGTGGATCAACTGGTTCCTCCGCCGGTTCCTCATCGTCAAGCGGCGGGGCCTGGGGAAGCAGCAGCTGACTCTTGATCCGCATCAGGGTGGAAGCCATCACAAAGTACTCCCCGGCAATTTCTAACCGGTGTGCCTTCATCTGATGGAGGTAATCCATGTACTGACTGGTAATCGTCGCGATCTTAATGTCATAGATATCCATCTTGGCCTCACGGATCAGGTGCAATAGGAGGTCAAGGGGCCCCTCAAAGCCGCCTAGTTTTAAGGTCGGCTGCTGGCCCGCCGTCATGGTCTCATTCTCACTCATTAGCCTTCCCCCATGTTGTAATCAATGGCTGGGTACTTAGGGTTCCCATCAATCGCCGATCTAGGTATTCCTCATGAATCGCTGTCAAAAGGGCGTAAACATTGCGGCCGGACCGCTCGCTCGGTGTAAAGGAGATCCGCCGCAGCAAGACATAGTCGGTCCCCAACTCTAAGATTACCACCGCAATAAAGTGATTATCCTCCTGGTCCTTCCAGAGGTAGATTGGGTTCTCCTCCTCCAGGGCCCAGTGGAACTCATCCTTGAAGCGCTGCTCATCACGAAGCTCAGGGAGTAAGGAAAGCAGGCCCATGGCAATCTTCTGATAGTCTTTTCGGTAGTGTACTAGCATATCTATTCCCCTTTAGTTCTATGCCCGTGGATGGTACTTCTCGTAGGTTGCGGCAAGCTCCTGCGGCGTCACCTTCAAGTAGGGGCGCAGCATGCGCAACTCGGTATAGCCCAGCATCTCCTGAACCGCCTGCCCGCTGGCCCCGCGCGAAAGCATCTGCACGGCCAGCGTATAGCGAAAGGTCTGCGGCGTCACCTGCTTATTGATGTCGGCCTGCTGAACCCATTTTTTGAAATTCTTCCAGATCCCCTGCCGGGTCAGCGGCCGGCCATGGGCATTGAGGAAAACCGCTGTCTGGTCGCCATCGGCCAGTTGCGGCCGAACCGCCTTCAGGTAACGCTCAAGCCAGTGAACAGTTGGCCGCCCCAACGGCACCATCCGCTCGTGCTGACCACTTCCCTGTAGCTGGACAAACTTGATATCAAGGTGGAGGGCAGTCAGGGGCAGCGTTGCCAACTCGGTCACCCGCATTCCGGTCGCATCGAGCAACTCTAAAATCGCCCGGTCTCGAATTCCCAACGGAGTCGTGGTGTCAGGAACAGCCAGCAGGCGTTCCACTTCCGCTTCGGTCAGGATTACCGGCGCAGCTGCCGGTGTATTCGCCGGCCGGTGGTCAATCGTTTCCATCGGGTTGGCCGTCAATTGCTGCTGGCGGACCAGGTAGCGGAAGAACTGCCGCAGGCTTGAGATTAACCGGTTAATGGTCGCCACCGACTTGCCGGCCTGCTGTTGTGCCGTCAGGAAATCCATCACAGCATAGCGGTCAACTGCCTGCCAGCTTGTGATTCCCTGCTGGGCAAAAAACTCCTTGGCATGCACCAGGTCACGGCGGTAGTTGGCCTGCGTATTGGCGGTCAGCCCCCGCTCATTTTTAAGCATTGCGACAAAGTCAGTAATCTCGTCCATCATATTTAATCATTCTTTTCTAGGAGAACCAGCTGACCATCCTTTTCCTCGACCAATCCTTTCTTGAGCAGGTGGCCAACCGCCCGCTTGAATTGACCTTTGCTGATGCCAAAGACAGACCGAATCACCTTGGGATCGCTCTTGTCAGTATACGGCAGACGATGGTGCTGGTCCTGTTTCAGCATAGCCAACAGCATCTGGGCATCTTCGCCGATGGCCTGGTAAGCCCGGGGCTTCAATGAAAGGTTAAGGCTATTGTGCGATGAGATCCCGATCACCCGGGCCTTGACCCGCTGGCCTAACCGGGGTTCCTGGTCCCGCTCACTAGGGTGAATGAAGCCCAGGTGGTAACCGTCCGTCAAGACATGGGTCCCATTGAGCTTCAGCCGGTAGACCGTCGCATAGGTATCACGGTTCTGCAACCGTGGTGACGGCGCCGCTGAGATGGTATTGAAGATGGCATCATCCGCCAGCTTCCCCCAGATCCGGTCCTTACTGTCAACCGTCAGGGCGATCATCAGACGGTCCCCCGGCTGCGGCCAGAGGTGCTTGGGCTCCGGCAGGTCATCTAAGGAGACCACAATATCCTTGTTGGGCAGGCCGATATCAACGAACACCCCGAGATCACGCCGCACCCCGACGACGGTTCCAAAGTCATAGTGGTCAACCTGGACCGTTGGGATGTGTTTGCAGGTCATCTGCAGCTGGTGATTCTCATTTTCATACACGAAACCGCAAACCTGGCCGCCGATGTGCAGGACCTGCGGACTCTCTTCCTTGGGTAGGCGGTATGTCTGACCGTTCCGGGCCGGTTGAACAAAATAATAATCGTCGTTTTCATCGATCATGACCGCTGAAACGACTTTTCCTAATGCAGAGTTCATATTCTTACCCCACTTATCTCTTCTTGATTGCATACTAGAACTATTTTACACGGCGAACCGGCCTTTGACCAGCTTCCGGCCAACAAAAAAAGAGCACGACCGTAATCGTACTCTTTTCATTTAACGTTAATAACGATTAGTCAATCGTCTTAACCCGCATCAGGTTAGTAGCACCTGGGACACCCAAAGGAACACCGGCAACGATGATGATCTTGTCACCCTTCTTAGCGAAGCCGAGTTCAACTGCCTTTTCAGCAGCCAGGTCGAACATCTTGTCAGTATCCTTCATTTCAGAAACAACGTAAGGTTGAACACCCCAGTTGATCATGAGGCCCCGTTCTACTCGCTCGTTAGGAGTCAGGGCAACGATGTCGGCGTTAGGGCGGTACTTGGAGATCATCTTAGCAGTGTAGCCTGAAGCAGTGTAGGCAACAATGGTGTGGATGTCCAAGTCCTTAGCAGCGTTAGCAACGGCAGAACCGATCGTTTCAGTAACGTCAGACTTGTCCCAATCGAAGGTTTCAGTACCGAATTCCCAAAGGTGGTTTTCAGCCTTGATGTCAATGGCGTTCATCATGGCAACGGACTTAACTGGATAGTCACCGTTGGCACTTTCACCAGAAAGCATCGTTGCATCAGTACCATCGAAGACGGCGTTAGCAACGTCAGATACTTCGGCACGGGTTGGACGTGGGTTTTCTTGCATGGAGTCCAGCATTTGGGTAGCAGTGATAACTGGCTTACCTAATTCGTTGCACCGCTTGATCATGTGCTTCTGAACGATTGGCACATTTTCAGCAGGAATTTCAACACCCATGTCACCACGAGGAACCATCAGACCATCAGAAACTTCGATGATTTCTTCGAAGTTATCGATACCTTCTTGAGATTCGATCTTAGGGAAGATTTGAACGTCTTCCATGTTCTTTTCCTTGAGAAGTTCACGAATGTCAAGAACGTCTTGAGCCTTACGAACGAATGAAGCAGAGATGTAGTTGATCTTGTTGTCAAGACCGAAACGAATATCACTGCTGTCCTTCTTCGTGATCCCTGGCAGGTTGATGGAAACACCTGGGGCGTTAACACCCTTCCGTGAACCAAGAACACCGTGGTTCAGAACGTGGCAAACTAATTCCTTGTTTGCTTCGTCCTTTTCATCGATCAGCATGTCGATCAGACCATCGTCAAAGAGAACGTGGCCACCAACATGAGTATCGTCGTACAGGCCTGGGTAGGTAACGGCGATCTTGTCGTGGGTACCTTCTAATGAAGCATCCATGGAAATGCGAACCTTGTCACCAATGTTGTATTCGATCTTACCGTCCTTTTGAACAGTAGTCCGAATTTCAGCACCCTTAGTATCAAGCATGATACCAACGTGCTTACCAGTGATCTCTTCGGCCTTCTTAACGTTTTGCATCCGGCCCAAGTGTTCTGGGTGGTCACCGTGTGAGAAGTTGAAACGGAAAATGTTTGCTCCCGCTTGGATCAGCTTAACAATCGTATCAACATCAGTACTTGCAGGACCAAGGGTACTTACAATCTTGGTTTTCTTCATAAATGAATCTCTCCTTTACATTTATGCATCAACTGCGGTCTGCAATTGCATCCCTCATTTGCACACTTGTATAATAGCACTTTTCAAAAACAGTGTCTTTAATTTTTGTGCAGAAATTATCAAGAAACCGCTATCACTTCAAAATTATCGATAATTCTCATTTAGATTTAATTTTTTAAAGTCTGCAGGACCACGTTATCCTGGCCAAACAGCTGGTTCAGGGCCTTGGCAGTGGCCTCCTCCTGGTCCAGCCACTTGGAACGATCCTGAAGGTGCTTGGCATCCGTAGCGGGATAGTAGAGCAGAACCGGGATGTTGCCGTGGTGAGCATGCATCAGTTCGTTCAATCTGCTCATCGTCTGGCGGTTGGCCTTGTCCGGGAAGACCCGGATCACCCAGCGCTGACTGGGAACAAGCTGCTTTTGCAGGGCCGCGGCCGACTGAATTTGGTCCGCCAAGAGCTGGTTTCCCCGCCCCGGCCGGACTTCGACCTTACCGTGCACCACCAGGACTTGGTTGTCCTTCAGCTGTTCAGCGTAACGCTGGTATTGCTTGGGGAAAACCGTGATATCAATGGTCCCCGTTTGGTCGGAACCGGAGACAAATGCCATGGGCCGGTGGTCGCGCTTGGTGTAGATCGTCTTAACGTGGTTGACAAAGAGGAGGATGGTGACGCTTTGGCCGGGCCACAGACGGTCAATTGTTTGGACGTGCAGGGTCGCGCCCAGCCGCCGGTACTGGCTGACCGGGTGCCCGGAAAGGTAGACACCCAGGTATTCATTCTCTTTCAGCAACCGGGTCGTTAATGGAAACTCGTTTCGCCGTGTGATTGTCGATTGCAGACTCGGGTCGTCTTGAAAGCTATTCAGGAGCTGGTCAATTCCCGATGCCATTTCTGGTAGGGCCGCAATCATCTCCGCCCGATTATAGTCCAACTGGTCAAAGGCGCCGGCATAGATCAAAGGCTCAATCAACTCCTGCTTGCGGAAGTTAGCCGGCACTCGGTTGACAAAGTCACGCAGGTCCTTGTACGGTCCGTCGGCCTGCCGCTGCTCAATGATCGCCGCCGTGAAGTCACGCCGCATCCCCTTGATGTCTGCCAGGCCGAAGTAAATCTGGCCAGCATGCAGGGTGAAGGACTCTTCACTGATATTGATCCGCGGCCCCTTCACCGTCACACCCAGCTTCCGGGCATTGGCAACGTGCTGCCGCAGCTTGGTCAGGTTGGTCTCCGCCCCCATCAATGCTGTGTAGAAGGCGTTCGGGTAGTGGCACTTTAAGTAGGCCAGTTCGAAGGCCAGCATGGAATAGGCAACCGCGTGGGACCGGTTAAAGCCGTAGTTGGCAAACTGGTCGATGTAGTCAAACACCTGCTGGGCCCGCTCCATGGTGAAACCATTCTTAACGGCCCCCTTGAGGAACTTATCCCGCATCCCCACCATCACGGACGCCTTCTTCTTACTCATCGCCCGCCGCAGCAGGTCGGCCTCCCCCAGAGTGAAACCAGCCATGGCCGATGCCAGCTGCATGACCTGTTCCTGGTAGACCAGGATGCCATAGGTGGGGGCCAGGATCGCTCGCAGCGCCGGATCCGGGATCTGGTACTTCTCCTGGCCGTGCTTGCGGGCAATGAAGTGGCTGATGTTCTCCAGCGGTCCCGGCCGGTAGAGAGCATTCACAGCAATGATGTCCTCAAAGCGGTCGGGATGGAGGCCGACCAGGACATTGCGAATCCCGCTCGACTCGAACTGGAAGACGCCGTCCGTCTGTCCCCGCTGGAAAAGCCGCAGGGTTGCCGGATCATCGTACGAGATCTGGGCCGGTGAGAAGTCCGGGTGCTCCTGGCGGACGAGTTGGCGAGTCTTCGCCAGGATTGACAGGTTCTTCAATCCCAAGAAGTCCATTTTCAACAGTCCGAGGGCTTCAACCGTCCCCTTGGTGAACTGGGCCATCAGGAGGCCTTCACCGCCATCCTGGAGGGGTACAATCTCGTGCAGGGGCTGCTCAGAGAGAACAATTCCGGCTGCGTGCGTCGAATAGTGACGGGGCAACCCTTCCAGCTTCTGCGACACCGCCATCAGCAAGCGCGCATCCGGGTGGTCGTCGATGAAGTTGCGCAACCGTTGCGAGTCTTTCAGTGCACTGGCCAAGGTAAGACTGTAACTGTCAGGCAGGGTACCCAATAGTTCGTTGACGTCATAACGCGGCCAATTAAAGACCCGGCTGACGTCCCGCAGGACCTGCTTGGCCCCCAAGGTGCCGAAAGTGATGATCTGCCCAACGTGTTGGTGACCATACTTATCATGAACATACTGGAGGACTTCCCCACGGCGGTTGTCGGGAATATCCAGGTCGATGTCGGGCATCTGGGCCCGCTCCGGGTTGAGGAACCGTTCAAACAGGAGGTGGTATTCCAGCGGGTCTACCTCGGTGATGGCCAGGGCATAGGCCACCAGTGAGCCGGCTGCCGACCCTCTCCCCGGATCAGTCGTAATATTCTGCCGGTGGGCAAAGTTCATGACGTCCCAAACAATCAGGAAGTAATCATCAAAGCCCATCTGGTGGATTACCGCCAGCTCATGGTTGAGCCGCTGCTGATAGACCTGCTTAGTAAAGCCAGCTGCAACCGGACGCTTGGCCAGCCCCTGCTCACACAGGGAACGCAGGTACTCCTGGGAACTCAGCCTGTCAGGGGTTGCAAAGTGCGGCAGAACCGGAGCTTTGAATTCCAGCTTAACATTGCACTGCTGGGCCAACAGCGCCGTCTGCGCAGCTGCTTGCTTCAACCCAGCTTGCTGGTAGGCCACGGTCTCCTGGGCAGCAGAACGCAGGTAGTGGTCCCCCCGTTCCTGGGCCTGGTGGGCAACATCTTCCAGTTGTCCCCCCGTCTGAATTGCCCGGAGCACCTTGGTAGCAAACTGGTCCGTGGGTTCCAGATACTCCACCGGCCGACTCCCCACCAAAGGCAACCCCTGAGCGTGGGCAAGCTCTTTAATGGTCGTCTGCTGAACCGGATCTAAGTCCGGACTAACCCCCAGCAAGAGGCCATCGGGATCAGTGAATTTTCGCAACCGTTCCAGGAACTGGTCAGGATGCAAGAATTCACTGAACAGCCCGGTCTGCGGCGGCGCAATGACAAAGAGCCCGCCTAAAAGGTCCCCCACCTGGTCAACCGTCAGCGGTAGCTTATCCGGGGCCGTGGTCTGGTGCCGGGTGGATAGGTCCATCAGGTGCCGGTACCCCTGCCGATTCCGGGCAATGAAGGTCAGCATGAGGCTGTTTCCCGTCCCCTGCTCCAGGGCCAGCCGCATCTTCATCCCCAAGAGCGGCTTAAGCCCCACCTGCCGAGCGGCGTTATAGAAGTCAGCAACCCCGTAAAGCACATTTTCATCCGTCAGTGCCAAGGCATAGTACCCCTTCTCCTTGGCCGTCTGAACAAGTTCAGGGATCCTGATCGAGCTCTGCAACAGGCTGAATGAACTCTGAACATCGAGTGGCGTAAAAGCCAAGACCCTCTCCTCCTTTCGTGTACTAGCTAGATTATACCAAATCTCACCCAGTCGACAGCAATGAAACACTCAAAGCAGTTTGCCCCTTTTCTATTTTCCGTCGTTTGTGCTAAAATTAAGAAGTTAAAAGAGGGGATGACTTACATGAACGTATTATCACGAAACATCGTGGCCGGAATCTGGGCACTGATCCTCGGTGAAGTTTTGGCCTACATTACCGGTCAGCTTGAAGGCCTGACACCCGACTATACGCTAGTTGGGATTTTGGCTGTTGTGATGGCATTAATTGCGGTCAACGCCGTAACGGCCATCACCGAGAGTGCCAATCCGGCTAAGACTAAAGATAACAAGTAACTAAAATTAAGTTTTAACTTAAAAAGGATCAACGGTGTAACATCGTTGATCCTTTTTATATCCCCAACTATTTATTACCCTGCTCAACATTCAGCTTGTTGATCTCCAGCAGGGTATCCAGTGCCTGCTCCATCGTCTGGAGGGAGACATACTCGAAACGGCTGTGCATGTTCTCACCGCCGGCAAAGAGGTTCGGTGTCGGCAGCCCCATATAGGAAATCGTCGAGCCATCCGTACCGCCCCGAACCGGGTAGATGTCGGGCTTGATGCCCAGGTCTTCCATTGCCTGCTTGGCAATCTTAACCACGTCCATGTGATCCTTTAAGGCATCCTTCAAGTTGTAGTACTGGTCATACAGCTTCATCGTTACCCGCTCTTCGCCTAACTCATCGTTAAGCCCGGCGACGATCCGTTCCAGCAGGTGCTTACGCTCAATAAAGGTCTGCTTGTCGTGGTCCCGAATCAGGTACACCATCGAGGCGTGGTCGACGGTACCGTCAAACTTGTAGAGGTGGAAGAAACCCTGCCGGCCATCCGTCCGTTCGGCCCGCTCATGGGTTGGCAGGCTGTCATGAAGATCAATAGCCACTTGGATGGCGTTGACCATCGTCCCCTTTGCCACCCCAGTGTGGACGTCATTTCCCTTGATCTCGATCTCCGCCTGGGCCGCATTGAAGGTCTCATACTCCAGTTCACCTAAGGGACCGCCATCGACTGTGTAGGCAAAGTCGGCACCGAAGTCATCAACGTCAAAGTGATCGGCGCCTGTTCCAATCTCCTCATCAGGGCCCAAGCCGATCTTGATCTCACCATGCTTAATCTCCGGGTGCTTCATCAGGTAGTCGGCCATCGTCACAATCTCGGCCACCCCAGACTTATCATCAGCCCCTAAGAGGGTCGTCCCGTCAGTCGTAATCAGGGTGTTCCCCGCATACTTCTTCAGGGATGGAAAAACTACCGGATCCAGCTGGTATTCGCCATCGCCGAGCTTAATCGCAGACTGGCCATCATAGTCCGCGATGATCTGCGGATTGACGTTGTGGGCGTTGAAGTCCGCCGTGTCGACGTGGGAAATCAGGCCGATGGTCGGTACCTTGTAATCAATGTTGCTGGGAATGGTGGCCATCAGGTAAGAGCTCTGCTTGTTAATGTGAACGTTCTCCAGGCCAATCTGTTCCAATTCCTTTGCCAGTTCATTTAAGAACGCGGTCTCCTTAGGGTCAGATGGCACCGTGGTGGACGCCGGATTTGACCGGGTTTCAGTCTTAACATATTTCAGGAAACGGGATAACAAGCCATCATACTTTTCTGTAACCATAATAAAGTCCTCCTTTATCCTACTTCTTGTCTGCAGCGGTCATTAAGGTAAAGGGATCCGTATTGATCCGATTCTCAATTACTTCGAAATCCCAACCATTCTCCTGCTGCCACTGACGGATCAACTGGGCCAGACCGTGTTCGCAGACGGCCTCGATATGGTGGCCGGGATCGACTACGGTCAGGTGGTTGGCGATCATGTCGTGGGCAAAGTGGTAGCTGACGTCACCAGTCACGTAGGCATCGGCGCCCAGCTCAACGGCCCGCTGATAGAAGTCCTGGCCAGCACCGCCCAGTACGGCTACCCGATGAATCAGACGATCCCGGTCGGCCGGGTTGACAATCAGGCGCAGGCCGCTAACGTTGAAGATCCGCATGCAGTAACGGGCAAAGTCCGCGGCGTTCATTGACACGGCAAAGTCGCCAATCCGGCCCATTCCTACCGGCTGACCCGAGACGGGATCGTTGCCGGCCGGAACCAGCGGCTGACAGTTGCTGAGGTGCAGTTGAGCCGCCAGCCAATCGTTCATGCCACCGTTAGCCGTATCGAGGTTGGTGTGGGCGGCATAGACCGTGATGTGATGAGCCAGCAGCTGCGCATACATGGCATTTTGTGGGTTCCGGGTGTCGAGGTCCTTAGCTGGGTGAAACATTGCCGGGTGGTGGGCAAAGATAAAGTCCACGCCCTGGTCGATAGCTTCCTGGACGGTCTCCGGACGGGTATCAAGGGTGGTCATCAGCTTCTTGATGGGCCGGTCGGGGTCCCCTACCTGCAGTCCAACATGGTCCCACTTCTCCGCCAGCTGCGGACTGGCAAACCGCTCAAAGTGTTGAATCAAGGTAGTTCCACTAATCATCATCTATCGCCTCCGCTACCAACGCTAACTTCTGTTTTAACTCCGCAATTCGCGCAACGGGAACCTTCTGGGCCTGCTCCATCTGGTGAATAACTCCCTGCTGCCGCTTGATGTAGTCGCGCCACTTCGCCGTGAAGACGGGACCCTTCTTCTCCAGCAGGCGGGGGCCGAACATCAGCTCATAATCACTGTAACGAAACGACACCACTGACGGCTCAGCCACAATGATCTCGTAGATGTGGTCATCCTCTGCGACGATCTGCTCGGCCATGATCTGGTAACGATTATCCATCAGCCACCGTCGTAAACGCCCCTCACCGACGTTGGGCTGCAGGACTAGCCGCCGCACCCCCTGCAGGCGGTCTTTCCCCCGCTCCAGGATCTCGGCAATCAGGGTCCCGCCCATCCCAGCAACCACCACGGTATCGATTCGGTCAGCTGGCGTAATGGCAGCCAAACCATCTGCCAAGCGCGGTTTGATTAGGTCCGTTAGACCATGACCCTTAATCTCACTGACGGCGTTCTCGTACGGGCCCTTAACGACCTCGCCGGCCACTGCATAGCTGATCTTCTTCTGCAGGGCCAGGGCCGCCGGCAGGTAGGCATGGTCGGAGCCGATGTCGGCCATCCGGGCCCCTGCCGGTACGTAGCTGGCAACCGTTGCCAGGCGTTTCGATAAGTTCTTTTCATCCACGTTTATCCCTCTTTGTCATCGTTTTAATTCCAGTATAGCAAAAAAGGGGCTGCGACATAAGTCCCCAAAAATAAGCGGAGTTAGATGAAATCTTCGGGTTTCATTTAACTCCGTTTTCCTTTAAAATTAGTAAAAGAAAAAGCACCGACCTGACCGTCGATGCTTCTCAAATACC